>JANTHH010000136.1 GCA_024762485.1 Chromatiales bacterium | reverse complement strand
GTCAGCGCCGGCGAGTAGAAGGCGAAATGGTTGTTGCTCCTGGCCTTGGCCTCGTACATGGCCGCATCGGCATGGCTGAGCAGTTCATCCGGCTGCTCGCCATCCAGCGGGTAGATGGCAATGCCGCAACTGAACTGCGGGGTGATCTCGATATCGTCGACCAGCAGGCTGCGGGTCACAGTCTCGCGGAGTTTCTCCGCGACGGCGATGGCCGATTCCTGCGGCTGTTCATGCTCCAGTTCAAGCAGCAGCACGAACTCGTCGCCGCCGAGGCGCGCCACGGTGTCGTTCTCGCGGATGGCCTCGCACAGGCGGCCGGCAAGGTGTTGCAGCACCCGGTCACCGGTGCGATGGCCAAAGCCGTCGTTGATGCGCTTGAAGTCGTCTATGTCGATGAACAGGACGGCGAAGTGCTGATGGTGGCGGCGGGCATAGGCGATCTGCTGGTTGAGCCGGTCCATCAGCAGCTTGCGGTTGGGCAGCTGGGTCAGGGTGTCATGGGTGGCCAGGTGCCAGAGCGCGGCCTCGGCATCCTGCTTTGCCGCCAGCAGACGCTGTTCGTTGGCGTGGCGAATCAGGGCCATTCGGACCTGGAACAGCAGTTCGCGGCTGTTGTAGGGTTTCAGCAGATAGGCCGCCGGATGCACGGCCTCGGCCCGCGCGATGAACTCGTCGGAGTGATAGGCGGTGACGAAGATGATCGGCAGGCGGGTGAAGTCGAGGATCCTCATGGCGGCGACGATGCCGTCGTCCTCGCCCCGTAACACGATATCGATGATCAGGATGTCGACCGGGTTGTTGCGGACACAGGCGAGCAGTGCCTCGGCGTTGTCGACCACCTCGATGATGCGGTGGCCACCGGCCACCAGATCCTGTCTCAGGCGCTCACTCTCGTAGGGGTCATCCTCGGCGATGACGATTTTGGCGGGTTCCATGTGGGGTAGACGAATCCTTGCGAGGCCTCGTCTAACTCTAATAGCTGCATCCTAAATTGCCTAGGCGGCTGGAGAATTAAAGTCGTTTGCCATGGGTTTTTGTGCCGTGTGTGGCTTGATAGGCCGACGGTTTGCGTGATTTGGGGTGGTGAACTACTGTGAACATGGTATTTCAAAGCGGGCCTCCTGGTCCGCCGACATGGGAAGGCTGAGGGCTGCGTTGGTGACAGTCGAGGATCAACAACAATTACGACAGCTGGAGGCGGAGTTCGCCGACGGGCTGGCCCAGCGCCTGCGGGAGATCGCGCAGCGCGTGTGCAATACCGAGGAACACCTTGATGCCGATGTGTTGTTCCGCCAGGTGCACTCGCTCAGTGGTTCGGCCGAGAGTTTCGGTTTCAAGGCCTTGGGCGAGACCGCGCAGCGGCTGGAGCAGCGACTCACCAGGATCATCGATGCCGGCACCCAAATGGTGGACGAGCAACGGCAACAACTGCTTGAGGATGTTACGGAGATGCAGCGGCTTGCCAGGTCAGGCCCCGACACGGCCGGCTCACTGGCGCCCGCAGCGTCTGCCCAGGATACGGCGCCAGTCTGGGCGAATGGCCAGGCGTGCCTCATCTACCTGGTAGAAGATGATCCGACGCTTGGCCAGTTGCTGTCGAACCAGCTGCAGCACCTGGGGTATCGGGTGCAGCTGTTCAAGGACCGCCAGGCAGCGGAATCGGCGATACAGCAGTGCCCACCGGATGCACTGGTGGTCGATGTGGTGCTGCCCGAAGGCCACCTCGCCGGCGCCGAACTGGTCGCCCATATGCACGGGCTCGGCGCGGCACGGATGCCGGTGATGTTCATCTCCTCCCGGGGCGACTGGGAGGCCCGCCTTGCGGCGGCGCGCGCCGGCGGTGATGCCTATCTGGCCAAGCCGCTCGATCTGAATGTTTTCTTCAGCCAGCTCGAGGCGCTGCTGAAACCGCAGCATGCGGAACCCTACCGGGTGCTGCTGGTCGATGACATGCGTTCGCTGGTGGACTACTACGCCCACGTCCTGCGTGATGCGGGGATGCAGGTGGAGGCGCTGACCCGGCCGGAGGATATCCTGCCGGCCCTGGCCGGTTTCAAGCCCGAACTGGTGCTGCTCGACCTGCACATGCCGAGCGTCTCGGGTATGGATGTGGCGAAGGTGATCCGCCAGAACCCCGATCTGTTCAGCGTGCCGATCATCTTCCTCTCTGCCGAGCAGGATAAGACCCTGCAGCTGGAGGCGATGCGCCAGGGAGACGAGTTCCTGCAGAAACCGGTCGACGACAAGTACCTGGCAACGATCGTGGCGCTGAGGGTGGAGCGCGCCCGCGAGCTGGGTTCTTTGATGTACCGGGACAGCCTCACGGGGTTGCTCAATCACGGTACCCTGAAGTACCAGCTGGGGGATGCGCTGCACCGGATGCAGCGCACCGGACAACCGTTGAGCGTGGCCATGCTCGACATCGACCATTTCAAGCAGGTCAACGACAGTTATGGCCATCCGGTCGGTGACCGGGTGCTGCGTCAATTGGCCCGCCTGCTGCGTGAACGGCTGCGCAGTGTCGACGCGGTCGGCCGTTATGGCGGCGAGGAGTTCTGCCTGATCATGCCGGACACACACGTCAGCGCAGCCGCCGCGGTGGTGGACAAGCTGCGCAACCATTTTGCCGGTCTAATCCACAGTGCCGATGCTGGCGAATTCAAGTGCAGTTTCAGCGCCGGGGTGACCGAGGCGGTGGCCAGTGATACCACGGACCTGCTGATCAAACGGGCGGATGAAGCCCTTTATGAGGCCAAGCACACGGGTCGCAACCGGGTGGTGACCGGTTGATGACGCAACGGATCAGGCAGCCGTCACCACCCTTCGGGCAACGCGCATGATGCGGGTAAACCTGTCGGCGGTCTACATTGTGCTGGTGGCGGGCATCGCCTTGTCGTCGGCTGGGCTGTGGCTGGCGCGCAACCAGGATGAGCGGGCGATCGCCCTGCAGCAGCAGCGCGTCACCGATTCCGTGGTTGACCGGATACGCCAGCAACAGGAGATCGCCCGCCAGATCCTCCTCGATACACGGTCACTGCTGATCGCCTACCCGGATATCGACAGCGAACACTTCCGTCTGTTTTCCGAGGGCGATATCGCCAGCCACCCGGAGATCAAGGGCCTCGGCTGGGCCGGCCGTGAGCAGACGCAGGGGGAGGTGCGGTTTCCCCTGCGGCTGATCAATCCACCCGGACTGGAGGGGCTGGACCTGATGGCGAGCCCGGCAACCCGGGCATTGCTGCAACAGGCGCAGACCAGCGACACCCCGGTTGCGGCGCCGGATGTTGTTCCCGGCCAGCCGCCCAGCGTGGTGCTGGCAGTGTTGCCGCTCAATGATGCAGCAGACGGGCAGGGGCCGGATGGCCATCTGCCGCGTGGCTATGTGGTCGGCCTGTTCGATCTGATCATGCTGTTCAGACGCGCGGTCGAGCCGTTGCAGAAGGAGCTCGAGGGGCTGCAGATAGGTGTCTATGACGCCGGGTCAGCGGGTGGGCCGCGACTGGTCTATGGCATGGCTGACGCAGACCGGGTGCGCTGGCGGCAACAGCGGAGCCTGAGCGTCGGCAGCCGCCAGTGGCTGATCACCAGCGTCGCCATGCCGGAGTATGTGGCGCGTTATCGTACCTGGATACCCCATATCGTCTTTGCGCTGGGGCTGCTGTTGACCGTGGCGCTGACCCTGCACCTGCGGACCTTGCAGCAGCGTGCCCGCCAGGTCGAGCGACTCGTTGCACAGCGCACCCATGAACTGAGGGCGAGCGAGGAGCGCAGCCGCATCATCGTCACGGAGGCGGCGGATGCGGTCATCACCATCGATGAACGTGGCGTTGTCCGCTCATTCAACCCGGCGGCCGAGCGCATGTTCGGTTACGGCGAGGCAGAGGTTGTTGGCCACAACGTCAATATCCTCATGCCCGAACCGTATCATTCGGCCCATGATGGCTATCTGGCGCATTATCACCAGAGTGGCGAGCGGCGCATCATCGGACTCGGTCGTGATGTGATGGCAAAGCGAAAAAACGGCGACAGCTTCCCGGCACACCTGTCCGTCGGCGAGGGTGAGGTCGAAGGCGAGAAGATCTATGTCGGCGTGCTCAGCGACATCTCCCGACGCAAGGCTCAGGAGCAGGCGCTGGTGCGGGCCAAGGAGGAGGCGGAGGCGGCCAATCGCCAGAAATCCGCGTTCCTCAACATGATGAGCCACGAGCTGCGCACGCCGTTGACGGTGATCCTCGGCTATATGCCGCTGCTGATGGACCGTGAACGCATGCCTGCACCGGAGGTGATCGCCAGCATCGTGGCGGACATGAACGTCTCCGGCGAGCACCTGCTCGAGCTGATAAACGATCTGCTGGACATCTCCAAGATCGAGGCCGGGCAGCTGGCGCTGCAACTGGAAGATGTCGATGCAGGCAAGGCGGTGGACGAGATCGTGCGCAAGTTCACCCACCAGGCGGCCGACCGCGGCATCGGCCTGCGTGCCGAGATCGAGCCCTTCGGCTTCCGCGTCGACCCGCGGCGCTTCCGCCAGGTGATGATCAACTTGGTGGGCAACGCACTGAAATTCACCTCGCAGGGCGAGGTGGTGATCCGCGGCGGCCGCGATGAGACGGAGGCCTGGTTCGAAGTCGTCGACAGTGGCGCCGGCATGCCGGCCGACCAGCTGTCGAGCATCTTCGAACCCTTCCGGCAGATCGACAGCAGCAGCACCCGCAAGGTCGGTGGCACCGGCCTCGGGCTTGCGATCACCAAGCGGCTGGTGGCGCTGCATGGCGGCGAGATCACTGTCAGCAGCGAGGTCGGGCGCGGCAGCATATTCCGTTTCACCATCAGCCAACAACCGAGAGAGGACGATGGCGAAGATACTACTGGTTGAAGACGATGACATGATCCGGCGCATGATCTCCATGCGCCTGGCGATGCGTGATCATGACGTCGACACCGCCGAGGACGGCGTGGAGGCGGTCGAAAAGGCGCTGGCGGGAGACTACGACCTGGTCTTGATGGACATGCACATGCCGCGCAAGGATGGCCATGAGGCGACCCGCGAGCTGCGCGAGAAGGGCTACAGCGGCACCATCATTGCGGTCACCGCATCGGCCATGAGTGCCGACAGCGAACAGGCCATCGAGTCCGGCTGCGACGCCCATATCGCCAAGCCGATCGGTGCCGACTTCGAGAACCAGATCGAGGCCTTTCTGCCCCCTGCCTAGTCTGGCTACCGGTGCTGCGCACCCGGTTCAGTACAGCCGATGGCGGAACAGCCAGCCGGCGAGGCTGAGCGAGACCAGGCCGATGATCGCCATCGGCCAGTACTGGTGGATCAGCAGGCCGTAGCTGTCGCCCTCCAGGAACACCCCGCGCACCACGATGAGGAAGTAGCGCAGCGGGTCGAGATAGCTCAGCCACTGCACCACCTCGGGCATGTTGGCGATGGGCGTGGCGAAGCCCGACAGGATCACCGCCGGCACCAGGAACAGAAAGGCACCGAGCAGCGCCTGCTGCTGGGTCACCGCGATGGATGAGATCATCAGCCCCACACCCACCGCCGAGAGGATGAACAGCCCCAGCCCGAGATAGAGCGCGCCGACGTTGCCGCGCAGCGGGATGTCGAACCACAGCATGGCGATGAGGATGATGACGCTGGCCTCCACCAGGCCGATGATCAGCCCGGGCAGCGACTTGCCGACGAGGATCTCCACCGGCCGCAGCGGCGTGACCAGCAACTGGTCGAAGGTGCCGGCCTCGCGCTCGCGGGCCACCGACAGGGCGGTGACCAGCAGCGTCACCACCAGGGTCAGCAGACCGACGATGCCGGGCACGATGAACCAGCGTGAGGTCAGGTTCTCGTTATACCAGGCGCGCACCTCCAGCACCGCCGGCAGCGCCAGCTCACCGCGGGCACGGGACTGTTCCTGGTTGAAGGCGAGCAGGATGCTGCGCAGATAACCCAGCGCGATCAGTGCGCTGTTGGAGTTGCGCCCGTCGAGGATGGCCTGGATACGGGCGCTGCGGCCCGCGGCCAGCTCGCGGCTGAAGGTCTCGTCGATGCGCAGCACCAGCATCACCTGGCGGCTGTCCACCAGTTCGCGGATGTCGGCCGTCTTTTCCACATGGTGGGTGATGTGGAAGGCGGGTGAACCCTCCAGTCTCGCCAGCAGGTCGCGCGAGGCCTGGCCACGGTCACTGCTGTAGATCGCCACCGGCACCTCGTTGAGGTCGAAGGTGGCGGCATAGCCGAACACCATCAACTGCACGATCGGCGGGCCGATCAGCACCAGGCGGCTGCGCGGGTCGCGCAGCAGGGCAAGGAATTCCTTCCTGGCGAGTGCGAGGATGTGCCAGAACATGCTCATTCCAGTCGTTTGTGGGCGCGGCGGCGGATCAGCAGCAGGAAGATCAGCAGCATCAATGCCATGGCGCCGAGGTTGGGCAACAGTACCGGCCAGACATCACCGGTGAGAAACAGGCTCTGCAGGATGGCGACGAAATAACGTGCCGGCACCAGGTGGGTGATCAGCTGGATCGGTGCCGGCATCGAGGCGATCTCGAAGATGAAACCGGAGAGGATGAAGGCCGGCAGGAAGGTGGTGATGATGGCGAGTTGCCCGGCAACGAACTGGTTCTTGGCGATGATGGAGATCAGCAGGCCCATCGCCAGCGCCACCAGCATGAACAGGGCGGCGCTTGCCAGCAGCACCCAGAACGAGCCGCGCAATGGCACCTCGAACAACCAGGTGGCCAGCGCCACGGTGAACAGCATGCCGCCCATGCCCAGTATGAAATAAGGGATCAGCTTGCCCGCCAGTACCTCGGGGATGCGCAACGGCGTGGCCATCATCGCCTCCATGGTGCCGCGCTCCCACTCGCGGGCGATCACCATGGCGGTGAGCAGCGAGCCGATCAGGGTCATGATGATGGCGATCAGTCCCGGTACCAGGAACAGCCGGCTGAGCACTGCCGGGTTGAACCAGACGCGGTGTTCGAGCTGCACCGGGGCCTCGAGCTTGCGTCCGTGCCCGGCGGCATGGCTTTCCAGCCAGCTCAGCCACACCCCCTGGATATAGCCGGCGGTGATGCGCCCCTGGTTGGCGTCGACACCGTTGACCCGCACCGCGATGGCGGCCGGCTCGCGCTGTTGCAGCCGCCGGCTGAAGTCATGGCGCAGCCAGACGATGCCATCTATCTCGCGCGCCGCCAGCGCCTGCTCGGCCTGCTGGATATCGTTGTATTGCCGGGGCCTGAAATAGTCCGAGCGGCCGAAGGCGCCGGCCAGCGAGCTGGCATTGGCATCGGGCTGCTCCAACACCAGACCCAGCGGGATGTCGCGCGCGTCCAGCGACACGCCATAGCCGAACAGGAACAGCAACACCACCGGCAGCACGAAGGCGATGGCGATGCTCGACGGGTCGCGCAGGATCTGCAGCCACTCCTTGCGCACCATGCCGCGCAGGCGTCGGCGGCTGTCGCGGCCGGGGGCGATCATGCGACCACCGCGTGCTGTTCGATCAGCGCGATGAAGGC
>JANTHH010000135.1 GCA_024762485.1 Chromatiales bacterium | reverse complement strand
CCGCTGTCGCCGCGAGGCGTTGCGGCCTGTCGTTCGATCAGGTGCGGCCGGGCGATGGCCGGCGGGCGGCCGAGCAGCTGTTGCTGGAAGGCCTCGATCTGCAGCGGCGGACCCTCGAGGCGGATCTCCACCCGGCCGCGCAGGTTGCGCACCTCGCCGGCCAGGCCGTGTTCACGGGCCAGTCGATAGACAAAGGGGCGGAAGCCCACGCCCTGCACCTGGCCACCGATCAACAGACGACACGCTATGGGCGACTCGGTGGCGGTTTTCGCGGCGACCTCGTTGGAATGGGGGGCCTGGCTCATGGGCGCTCAGGCGGCGGTGCCGGGCTCCGGTTCGCGGATGCCGCCGGCCCACCAGATGCGGCAGGCGCCCTCGTCGGACACCATGCAGGGCCCCACCGGGTTGCGCGGTGTGCAGGCGCGGCCGTACAGACGGCAGCCGGTGGGATAGATCTGCCCCAGCACCACCCGCGCGCAGTCGCAGCCCGGCGGCATCTCCCCCACCCGGCGGCGCGTGGCATCGGTGTGGTCGGGCAGCCGGCGGCTGGCATCGTGGGCGGCATAGCGTTCCCGCAGGATAAAGCCCGAGGCGGGGATGGGGCCGATGCCGCGCCAGTTGGCCTCGCCCACCGCGAACACCTCCTCCAGCAGCCGCCGCGCCGTGGCATTGCCGCCCTCGCGCACCACCTCGGGATAGCAGTTGTCGAGGAATGGCCGGTCCTCGATCAGCTGGCGCAGCACCGAGTAGAAGGCGGCCAGCAGGCTCCCGGCGGAAAACCCTGCCACCGCGGTGGGGATGCGGTATTGCCCTGGCACGAAGGCCCATTCCTCCGGCCCCATCACGGTGGCGACATGACCCGGCGCCACCAGGGCATCGAAGCCGGGCGCCTGACCGTCCAGCAGCATGGCCACCGCCGGCCAGGTGAGCCGGCCAGCACTGAGCAGCAGCAGGTTGTCGGGCAGACCGGCGGCGACCATCGCCGCCACCGGGGCGAAGGTGGTCTCGAAGCCGGCGGCGAAGAACACCACCTGGCGATCAGGATGGTCGCGGGCCACCTGCACCGCCTCCAGCGGCGAGGCGATGGGCCGGATGTCGGCGCCTGCGGCCCTGGCCTGCTCCAGCGAGCGCGGCTCGTCCTTCGGCACGTTCACCGGCACCCGCAGCATGTCGCCGAAGGCGAGCAGGATGACACCGTCGCGCAGCGCCAGCTGCATGGCCTGGTAGATGGCCTCCTCCGGGCAGACACACACCGGGCAGCCCGGGCCGGGGATCAGCTCGACATTGGCCGGGAGGATGCCACGCAGGCCGGCCTGGGTGATCGACCGCTCGTGCCCGCCGCAGACGTTGAGGATGCGCACCCGCCGCGGCAGGTCCAGGGCCTGCAGCCGCGCCAGCCAGGTGCGCGCGTCGTCACTCATGGATGGACGTGATCGTGCGGGTGGTGGTCGTGGTCATGACCGTGGGCGTGCAGACGGGCGCCGTCGGGCTGCATCGCCGGGCGCGCGGTCTGTCCCTGTGCCACGCGGGCGCGCTGGGCGGCCAGCTCGGCACGCAGCCAGTCGAGCCAGGCATCGATGCCGTCACCGTTTTTCGCCGCCATATCCAGCACCGGCGCCGGGTTGGCCAGCTGGCGCAGGCGTTGCTCGGCGGCACGGGGATCGAAGTCGTCCAGCACCGCCAGCAGGTCGCACTTGGTCACCAGCATCAGGTCGGCGGCGCGGAACATCACCGGGTACTTGGCGGGCTTGTCGTCGCCCTCGGTGACCGACAGCAGGGTGACGTTGCGGTGGTGGCCGAGGTCGAAGCTGGCCGGGCACACCAGGTTGCCGACGTTCTCGATGAAGACGATGTCCAGCCCCGACAGGTCCATGTGGTGCAGCGCCTGGTGCACCATGTGGGCATCGAGATGGCAGGCGGTGCCGGTGGTGATCTGCACCGCCGGGATACCCTGCTCGCGGATCCGCCGGGCGTCGTTCTCGGTCTCCAGGTCGCCCTCGATGACCGCCATACGTACCTCGCCGCCGAGGGCGCGCGCGGTGGCCTCCAGCAGGGCCGTCTTGCCCGAGCCGGGCGAGGACATGAGGTTGATGGCCAGCACCCCGTTGGCGTCGAAGTGCTCGCGGTTGTGCGCCGCCTGGTGATCGTTCTCGGCCAGCAGGCCGTCCAGCACGCTGACCGCGGCCCTGCCGTCGTCGGTGGTGGCCAGCCTGCCGCCGGACTGCACCAGGTGCGCGTTGCCGTGGGTCAGGTTACAGCCGCAGGTATCACACATGAGGGAATCTCCGGGTCAGTCGGCGCAGGGCGCCCGTTCATCGGGCCGGGTGGTGTCGGGGGCATCGCCGATGTCGAGCTCGACGCTGCCGAGCAGCAGTTCGTCGCCGCTGAGCAGGCGGGTGTGCCAGTCGCCACAGGCCGCGCAGAGCAGCCGATTGGGGGCTGCGTCGCTGTCGGCACCACAGGTCTCACAATGCACCCGCACCGGCAGGCTGTCGAGCTGCAGCTGCGCATCCTGCGCCAGGGTGCCGGCACTGGCCAGCGGGAAGGTGTGGGCCAGCAGCTCGGGCACCACACCGGACAGGGGGCCGATCTGCACCGTCACCCCCGTAACCGCCCGCGCGCCGTGCTCGCGGGCGATGGCCTCGACCTGGCGCAGCATGGACTGACAGACGGCCAGCTCATGCATCGGCCGGGCGCTCCCCGCCCAGCACCTCGTCCAGCAGTTCCCAGGACGAGCGGGCGTGCTGCTCGGTGATGACCTGGATGGCATAGCCGACGTGCACCAGCACATGGTCGCCCACTGTGGGCGGCTCATCCTGCAGCATGAACAGGCTCACCTCGCGCTCGATGCCCTTGGCCGCGCAGCGGGCGTTGAAGCCGTCGATCTCGACGACCTGCATGGGGATGGCGAGACACATGGGGCGATTTACTTGTCCTGGGTCATTGTGTTGGATGGCTTCACTCGTATAGCTTAGCAGCGCCATCGGCGCACCGTGTACGGGCAGCAATCCGGGGCTTGATTTTATTTCCGTGGTTCCCATGTACGGCCTGAGACAACTTTTCTACCAAGACCACAACCGAATAACAGGGAGAACAGACCATGAGCGATGACACCAGCACCCTCAATGTGAAGATGGACGAAGAAGGCTACCTCTGCGACCCCAACGACTGGGACGAGTGTGTTGCCGAGGCCATTGCCGCGCGTGAAGGCATCGAGCTGACAGACCTGCACTGGGCACTGATCAACTACTTCCGCACCTTCTACGAAGATCACATGCGTCACCCCACCATGCACGAGTGGGTGGAGACCCTGGGCCGTTTCCACGGCAAGCCCTTCAAGGAGGCCAAGGCCTATCGGGACTATCTCTACAAGCTCTTCCCCAAGGGCCCGATCCCGACCCTGTGCAAGCTGGCCGGACTGCCCAAGCCGGTGGAAGACATCGAGGAATAAAGCCGGGTCCGAAACCCGTCGCACGGGCCGCCGGCAGCCATCCGCCGACGGCCCGATTTTTTTACCCGCTGGCACCTGTGAGGACACGCCCGTGAACATCAATATCAGCTACCGTCATCTCGACCGGGATGAAAAGACGAAGGCACATGAGGACCTGGCCGGGCTGGCAGAAAGGTTCATTGAACCGCTGCTCGCGGACATCGAGCCTGCCGCCATCCATCTGCGCGGCAGTATCGAGAAACACACCACGAAGACGCTGTTCCGGGTGCTGCTCGAACTCAAGCTGCCCGGCCGCCTGCTGGTCAGCCACGAGGAAGGCGAGGACCTGCACGCCTCCCTGCGCGAGGCCTTTGCCGAACTCGAGCGGCAGCTGAAGAAATACAGGAGCCTGGCGCGCAACGAACCACTGTGGCGCCAGAACAAGCACCGTCGCAGGCTCAAGGAGGCACAGGCGGCGGCCAGCGAGGCCGAGCAGCGGCAGCTGTTCCGGGACCTGATCCGCTCCCATCTGGACGGCCTCTACAACTTCGCCCGCCGCGAGATCGCCTACCTGACCGCCACCGGCGATCTGATGCCCGGCCAGGTCTCACCCGAGGATGTTGTGGACAGCGTGGTGGTCCGTGCCTATGAACGGCAAACGGAGCGCCCGAACCACCTGGAGATCGATCCCTGGCTGCGCAAACTGGCGCTGGAGGTACTGGACGAGCAGTTGGAGAAACAACTGCCCGCCGAAGATCTCGCATCGCTGGAGAGCCCGGTACCGAGCGAGGTGGACGAGGACGAACAGCAGCTGTACGAGTTCTACCAGCCCGACGAGGTACTGAGGCTCGAGGACCTGGTCGCCACCCCGGACACCCTTGATCCCGAGCAGGCGGCCGAGCGTTTCGAGCTGTCGCTGCGCACCCAGCAGGCGCTCGCCTGGCTGCCTCGCCTGTGGCGCCAGGTGATCGTACTGGGTGACGTGGAGGGCATGGGCGATGCGGATATCGCCCGCGTGCTCGACATCCCCGAGGAGATGGTCACCACCCTGCGCGAGTTCGCCGAGGCCTACCTGCGGGAGAAGCTGCGCGACAGTGGCTTCACCATGCCGCTCGAGGAAGAGGACAGCGAGGGCGGCTGGGTGCTCGACCCGCTCAGCGTCGAGCTGCCGGCTGCGGAGACAGAGGAGATCCTCAGCAAGTTTGCCTGACTGCATCGCCCGCGACGGGGCATGCACAAAAAAACCGCAGCCGGCATACCGGTTGCGGTTTTTTTGTTGCCGGCCTGCGCAGGCAGGGCCGGCACCACACCACCCGAGGACCGATCAGCCGGCCGGCGGCAGCGCCAGTGGCGACTTCAGGCGGATGATGTGGCGGTGCTGCTCGGCACAGATCACCGTGATGGCACGGATGCCGCTGTCGTCCTCGTCCACCGAGACCTCGCGCGGCGAACGGACCACGTGTTCTGCACCCTCCAGGGCGACGACCAGGACATCGTCCTTCGGATCGTAGGTGATGCCGCTGACCGGTACCCACTCGGCGGCGATCTGGTCGCCGATGTTCAGTGCCGCGACCTCCACCTCGGCCAGCTGGCTGCCCATCACCGAGCTGAGGTGATCGAAATAGGCCTGCCAACGTTCCTGTTCAAGCTGCGTTATTGCCATGTTCTTCTCCCGGGTTGTAAACATTTCCGTGCTGTAAAGATGCGGGGTGAAGAACCCCGTTTCAACCCCCGCTCCTGACTCAGGTCAAGTGTTGGTCCAGCCAGTGCTCGATCCAGTGGGCGGGGTGGGCGCCACTGAAGCGCCCGCGCTCCTCGCCGTTCTGGAACAGGATGATGGTGGGAAAGCCGCGCAGTCCGTAGCGCCCGGCCAGCTTCATGTTCTCGCCCTCGTCCACCTCGACCTTGGCCAGTCGCACCTCGCCGCCGAGTTCCTCCACCACCCGCTTCAGGCTGGGCGCGATGGCGTGGCAGGGGCCACACCAGTCAGCCCAGAAATCCACCATCACCGGGCCATGGGCGGAAGCCTCGATCACCCGCGTCTGGAAATCCTCCAGATCGACGTCGAAGATATTCGACCCCGGCGTGGCTGATACCTTGGCACCCTTCACGAACCCTGCCCCGCCTTGGCAACACCGGACTCGATGGCCTTGATGACCACCGACTCCACCTCTTCGATGACACCGATGCCCGGGCTGCCGGCCGCTGCCGCACTGGGCCGGGCGAACAGCACCCGGGTGATGCCGTCCTTGTGCACCAGGTTGACCCGCAGCGGGCAAAGGGCGAGCAGATCGGGATCGGCATTGCTCACCTGGTTGGCATACCAGCTGTTGCACACCACCATGCTGCGTATGGCGTCGAGCCGGTTGCGGTTGTAGTCCTCACCCCAGCGCTCGGCCGAGCGGCTCAGGCTCTGACCGATGTCGGCCTCGAACACCACCCAGAAGCGGGCCGCCTCCAGCGCGGCGTAGACCGCCTGATAGGTAGCCGCCATGGGCGCCTCGACCTCGGCCTTGTAGATGCCGGCAGGGGTCGCGCCGACGAGGGTGCCCCACAGCATCAGCAGTGTCGCGATCAGTCTCTTCATGGTGCCGTCTCCCGTGAACCAGACCGGGATTGTAGAACATTAGACTGCCCTGATCTTTGTCAACGGCGCGGTGGCCAAGTAGCATTGCCGCTATTTGGCCGAGACCGAATCATGTCTGACAACATCCTGCGCATCGCCACCCGCAAATCACCTCTCGCCCTGTGGCAGGCCGAGCACGTGGCCGACGCGCTGCGTGCCGCCCATCCCGGGCTGGCGGTCGAACTGATCGGCATGAGCACTCAGGGCGACAAGATCCTCGACACCCCGCTGGCGAAGATCGGCGGCAAGGGGCTGTTCGTCAAGGAACTGGAACAGGGCATGCTGGAGGGCAGCGCCGATATCGCGGTGCACTCGATGAAGGACGTGCCGGTGGAACTGCCCGAGGGCCTTCACCTGCCAGTGATCATGCAACGCGAGGACCCGCGTGATGCCTTTGTCTCCAACCAACATGCCGACCTCGCAGCGCTGCCCGAGGGTTCCCGGGTCGGCACTTCCAGCCTGCGCCGCCAGTGCCAGCTGAAAGCGCGCCGGCCCGACCTGGAGATTCTGCCCTTGCGCGGCAACGTCAACACCCGGCTGAAAAAACTCGACGACGGCGACTATGATGCAATCATCCTCGCCAGCGCCGGGCTGAAGCGGCTCGGCTTCGGTGAGCGCATCCGTCGCTGCCTCGACCCGGAGGTCAGCCTGCCCGCCATCGGCCAGGGTGCCATCGGCATCGAATGCCGCCGCGACGACCCGCGGGTGAATGAACTGATCGCACCCCTGCACGACGAGGACACCGCCTGCTGCGTGTTCACCGAGCGCGCGATGAACCACCGCCTCGAAGGCGGCTGCCAGGTACCCATCGGCGGGCACGCGGTACTCGAGGACGCCTTCATCTACATGCGCGGCCTGGTGGGCAGCCCCGATGGCACGGTACTGATCCAGAGCGAGGTGCGCGGCCCGCGGGACCAGGCCGAAGCACTGGGCATCGCCCTGGCCGAGGAACTGCTCGACCACGGGGCCGACGCCGTACTGCAGGCACTCTACGGGCAGTGAACCCGCCCCGCCCCCAACCCGGTTGCAGGCTCGCCGGCCGCGGCGTGCTGGTCACCCGCCCGGCACACCAGGCCGATGGCCTGTGTGAGCTGATCGCCGATGCCGGCGGGCGTCCCATCCGCTTTCCCACCCTGGAAATCACCGGTCCCGCCGATCCCGCGGGGGTACGCAAACAGCTCGCCCATGCCGGCGACTACACGCTGCTGATCTTCATCAGTGCCAACGCGGTGGATTACGCCTTCGACCTGCTGCCGGACGATCTGCCCATCGATCAGCAGATCGCCGCGGTCGGCACCGCCACCGCCGCCGCCCTGGCCGAGCGGGGCCTCGACGCCACGCTGATCCCCGCGGAGCGATTCGACAGCGAGTCCCTGCTGGCACTCCCCCCGCTGCAGGACATGCGCGGTCAGCGGGTACTGATCATCCGCGGCAACGGCGGCCGTGAACTGCTCGCCGACACCCTGCGCCAGCGCGG
>JANTHH010000134.1 GCA_024762485.1 Chromatiales bacterium | reverse complement strand
GGTATCCGCGCACCAAGAGACCGCCACGCCCTGGTGGCCGTGCTGCCCCTGAACGACAGTGCGGTCTCCACCTCGGGTGACTATGAACGCTTTTTCGAGGCAGATGGCATCCGCCATCATCACATCATCAGTCCGAAAACCGGACGTTCAGCAGGCGATGTCCAGAGTGTGACCATCATCGGTCCGGACGCCACCAGCACCGACGCCCTGTCCACCAGTGTCTTCGTCATGGGACCGGCAGCCGGGCTTGAGCTGATCGACAGGCTGGAAAAATTCGAGGCCATCATCATCGACCGCCAGGGTGAGATGCGCTATTCGATCGGCCTGCAATCTATCGGCAGGTGACCCAGGCCAGCTTGCACATTTCTTGCCCAATGCCCGTGCATAATGTGCCCCATGCGTCTTTCCATCCGTTACAAGCTGCTGCTCGTCCTGCTGTTCACCACCGCCCTGCTGGTTACGATCATGCTTGCCTTCACCAACTGGTCGCTGCAGCGGGGTTTCACCGGGTTCGTCGAGCAGACCCAGCAGGCGCGCCTGCAGAATCTCATCTCGCAGCTGGCGGAGATCCACGACGAAGAGGACGGCTGGCAGCAACTGGCGAGCAGGCCCCGCCGCTGGGCGCGCCTGGTGCTGACGGGCGGTGACGAACGCTATGCCGAAGCACACCAGCCTGGCAGCATGCGTTTTCCCCTGCGTTCGCGGCTGGCTGATCCTGGCACACCGCGACTCTGGCCCCCGCGCCTGCGCGAGGACATCGGCAGCCGGCCACCCTTCGCCTTCCGGGTCATGCTGTTCGATGCGGACAAGTCCCTGATCTTCGGCCGGCCCGAACGGGTCGACGAGGTCACCTTCCATCCCATTCGTCACGAGGACGAGGTGGTCGGCTATCTCGGCCTGCTGCCGGGGCCGGCCCTGTCGCAGGCGGGCGAGGTGCGCTTCCTCGAGCACCAGCGCGGCGCCTTTATCCTCATCGGCGCGGTCATGCTCCTGCTCTCAGCGCTGGTCGCCCTGTTCCTGGCCGGACGCCTGGTGCAGCCATTGCGGGCCTTCACCGAGGGTGCTCGACAGCTGGCAGCGGGCAACTACGCGACCCGCATCCCGGTCAGATCGGGTGACGAGCTTGGCCAGCTGGCGCAGGACTTCAATGAACTGGCGGAGGCGCTGGCACAGAACGAATCCCAGCGTCGCCAGTGGGTGGCCGACATCTCTCACGAGCTGCGCACCCCGCTGGCGGTTATGCGCGGCGAACTCGAGGCATTGCAGGACGGTGTCCGTCCGCTCAATGAACGGGCCGTCGCGTCGCTGCACGCCGACGTGCTGCGCCTCACACGCCTGGTGGACGATCTCTATGAGCTGTCGCGCTCTGACCTCGGCGCCCTCGACTACCACAAGGTTCCGACGGATCCCCTGGGTCTGCTGTCGGATGCGGTTGTTGGTCTGCAGGAGGCCTTTCGTGGCAAGGAACTTGAGCTGGTATACGACGACCGGACGGGTGCGGCATTGCAGATCCAGGCCGACCCCGACCGCCTGTCCCAGCTCTACCGCAACCTGCTGGGCAACAGTCTGCACTACACGGATGCTGGCGGCCGGGTCGAGGTACGGGCGCAGCGCGAGGATGACCGGCTGCAGATCGACTTTCTGGACAGCGCACCCGGCGTCGCGCCGGAGCACCTGCCACGGCTGTTCGATCGTCTCTACCGGGTGGAACCTTCGCGCAGCCGGGAGCATGGCGGCGCCGGCCTCGGTCTGACCATCTGCCGTAACATCGCTGAGGCACATGGCGGCTCGCTCAGTGCCCGGCCCTCACCCCTCGGCGGACTCTGGATCCGCCTGACACTGCCCGTCTGAGCCATGAACGAGCCGGCACGGATCCTGATCGTCGAGGACGAGGAAAGGCTCGCCCATCTGGTGGGAGATTACCTGGCGGCCGCCGGTTTCAGCCATCACTGGCTGGCCGAGGGCAGCGGTGTCGCCGACTGGGTACGCGACAACCGGCCCGACCTGGTCCTGCTCGACCTCATGCTGCCCGGCCGTGACGGCCTGGATGTCTGCCGTGACATCCGCAGTTTCAGCCAGGTACCCATCATCATGGTGACCGCGCGGGTCGAGGAGATCGACCGCCTGCTCGGGTTGGAACTGGGTGCCGACGACTATGTCTGCAAGCCCTTCAGTCCGCGTGAACTGGTCGCCCGCGTCAAGGCCGTGTTGCGCCGCCTGCAGCCGACAGCGACGGCCTCGGACACGCTGGAACTGGAACCCCATAGCCATCGCGTGCGCCACGGCGAGCGGACCATGGAGCTGACCACGGTGGAGTACCGTATCTTCGAAACCCTCTACCAGGCGCCCAACCGCATATTCTCCCGTGACCAGCTGATGGACCGCGCCTACGAGGACGGACGGATTGTCTCCGACCGCACCATCGACAGTCACATCAAAAAATTGCGGCGCAAGCTGGCCGAACTGATGCCGGGAGCGGAACTGATCCACTCGGTCTACGGGGCTGGTTACCGCTACGAACCGGCAGCCGTCAGCAACGACTGAGCAACTTCCACAGTCTTTGCACATTGGCTGCTCATTGCTTGCCCAGCCGGCCACCACACTGTCTCTCAAGGGCGGCGATCACCGCCCGGTTCACCAACACTGAGCAAGGAGAGACCCATGAAAAAGACCCTGACCGCATTGACCCTCGGCGCCATCCTGCTGCCTGCCGCCGCTCTGGCCGGCAGCTATCCTGGTGGCCATTCCGGCGAACATCGTGCCGAGAAGCGCATGGAACGCATGGCCGAGCAGCTGCAACTGACCGACCAGCAGCGCGAGGAAATCCAGAAGATCATGCAGGAGCAGCGCACCGAGGGACGCAAGCAGCACGAGCAGACCCGGGAACGCATCAGCAACGTGCTGACGCCGGAGCAGCAGGAGCAGTGGCAGCAGTACCGCGAGGAGCGCATGAAGCGCCGCAGTGAGCACCGTGAGAACCGTTACCATCACGGTCCGCGTTACGACGGCTGACGCCCTTCCCGGGATGGCAGCAAAAAGGGCGTGCCGCCAGCGGCACGCCCTTTTTCTTTTTCCGGCAGGTGACCCGGTGAATAAGGGTTTCTTCAAGCCCTGTCGAAGGTCAGAAGATGGAGGCGGAACCCGGAGTCGAACCGAGGTACACGGATTTGCAATCCGCTGCATAGCCACTCTGCCATTCCGCCGTGTGACTCATTTTATTCGAACCGCTGGTCGGTTCAAACGAAAAACCCCGTGGCGTTGCCGCGGGGTTTTTGAATTTGGAGCGGGAAACGAGATTCGAACTCGCGACCCCAACCTTGGCAAGGTTGTGCTCTACCAGCTGAGCTATTCCCGCTTAGGAGGCGCAAATTTTAGTCGAGTCTGGATTTATGTCAACCCTTTGACAGGCTTTTTTCGGGCGGCGGTCAGACAGGTTCATCCTCCTGTACCCGCCCGCTCAGCCGCGGCCAGGCGGCACGCAGGTAGACCATCATCGACCAGAGGGTCAGCACCACAGCGACGTAAAGCAGAACGAAGCCCACGGTGTACACCGGCATGCCCATGAATGGCTCGTGGTAGATCATCAGCAGAATGGCAAGCATCTGCACCGCGGTCTTGATCTTGCCGATCTCGGACACGGCCACCTGGGCCCGTGCACCGACCTCGGCCATCCACTCCCGCAGCGCCGAGATGGTGATCTCGCGGCCGATGATGACCAGTGCCGGCACTGCCAGCCAGGGCGTGGGATCACCCTGCACCAGCAGCACCAGGGCCGCTGCCACCATCAGTTTGTCGGCCACCGGATCAAGAAAAGCGCCGAGCGGCGAGACCTGCTGCAGACGTCTCGCCAGGTAGCCATCGAGCCAGTCTGTGATCGCGGCCAGCGCGAATACTGCTGCACAGGCGGCGTGATTCCAACTGACCGGCAGATAGAACAGGACGATGAACACCGGGATCAGCAGGATCCGCAGCAGGGTCAGCAGGTTGGGAATGTTGAGGGGCACAGCCCTGTCAGTCTTCGCCATGGAATGCCTCGTAAACCTGTCGGGCCAGTTTGCGGCTGATGCCATCGACGGTGGCGATGTCGTCGACACCCGCCCGTTGCAGCCCCTGCATCCCACCGAATTGCTTGAGCAGTCGCTGCCTGCGCTTCTGGCCGATGCCCGGGATATCTTCCAGTCGCGAGCGCTTGCGGCTGGCAGCACGACGCTGGCGGTGTCCGGTGATGGCGAAGCGATGGGCCTCGTCGCGGATCTGCTGCACCAGGTGCAGCGCCGGCGAGTTCGCGGGCAGTATAAGAGGCTGTTCCTGGCCTAACAAGAACAGCTGTTCCATGCCCGGACGGCGATCCGGCCCCTTCGCCACCCCGACCAGGCGCATGTCGTGGATGCCCAGATCCTCGAGGATGGCCTCGGCTGCGGCCAGTTGTCCCTTGCCGCCATCGATGAACAGGATATCCGGCAGACTGCCCTCCTCTGCCTGGATGCGGCGATAACGCCGCTCCAGCGCCTGGGCCATGGCCGCGTAGTCGTCGCCGGGCGTGATGCCCTTGATGTTGAAGCGGCGATAGTCGGATTTCAGCGGCCCCTCGCCATCGAACACCACGCAGGAGGCCACGGTCTGCTCACCGCCGGTGTGACTGATGTCGAAGCACTCCATGCGTCCCGGAGGCTCATCCAGGTTTAGCGCCTCGCGCAGCGCCTCGTTGCGCTCGCGTGCGCTGGCACTGCCGGCCAGCCGGGCCTGCAGCGAGAGCCGGGCATTCTGCTGCGCCATGCTCAGCCAGCGTGCCCGCTCGCCACGGGGCTTGGCCTGGATAGCGACCTTGCGTCCGGCCTGGGTGCTCAGGGCCTCGGCCAGCAGTGCCTGGTCTTGCGGTGCGTGACTGACCAGGATCTCCCCGGGCACCGCTTTGCCGAGGTAGTGCTGGGCGATGAAGGCGGAGATCACTGCATCGAGGGCACTGCCCTCACCACTGCGCGGGAACAACACCCGGTTGCCGAGGTTCCTGCCCTGGCGGATGTAGAAGATCTGCACACAGGCCACACCACCCTGCTGGGCACAGGCGACGATGTCCAGGTCGCCCCGCTCGCCGCTGACGTACTGGCGTTCCTGCACCTGACGCAGTGCGCTGATCTGGTCACGCAACCTGGCAGCATCCTCGAAGGCGAGTGCAGCCGAGGCCGCCTCCATGCGCTCCACCAGGCGGTCGACCACGTCCGAGGCCTTGCCCTCGAGGAACAGCACCGTGTCGGTCACGTCACGGGCGTAATCCGCCTCGCTGACCAGACCCACGCAGGGCGCGGTGCAGCGCTTGATCTGGTACTGCAGGCAGGGGCGCGAGCGGTTGCTGAAATAGCTGTTCTCGCACTGGCGCACCGGGAACAGCTTCTGCAGTTGCTGCAGGGTGGCGCGCACCGCATGACTGCTGGGATAGGGGCCGAAGTAACGCCCGCCCTGGTTTCGCGCGCCCCGGTGGAAGCTGAGCCGGGGGAAGGCATCGTCAGACAGGTGGATGTAGGGATAGCTCTTGTCGTCGCGCAGCAGGATGTTGTAGCGGGGCTTGAGCGACTTGATCAGGTTGTTTTCCAGGATCAGCGCCTCGGCCTCGGTGTGGGTGACCGTGACCTCGATGGCGCGGATCTGCGACACCATCGACTGGATGCGGGTATTGGCCGCGCGGGTGAAATAGCTGCCGACCCGTTTCTTCAGGTCCTTCGCCTTGCCCACATACATCACCTCGCCCGCGGCATTGAGCATGCGGTAGACCCCGGGCCGGCTGGTCAGGGTCTTGAGAAAGGCCTTGTGGTCGAAACTGTCGGGTGGAGCGGGATCAGTCATCGCGAGTGGCGTCGAGCAGCGTGCGGGCACGGGTGAACACCGCCTCGAACATGGGCGCGGTGAGCCGGCGGGTCTGGGTGTTGTAACGGCTGCAGTGGTAGGAGTCGATGAGAGTCAGTGCATCGAGCGCGTGCTCGGCCCCATGACCGAAGGCGAAGTCCGCCTGACGCAGCCCCAGTGCGCTGATCACCGCCTTGTGCGCCACGCCACCCAGGGCAATCACCACGCTGTCCGGCGCCAGGGTCGCCAGCTCCGCGCGCAGAAAGCCGTTGCAGTTGCGCACCTCGCCACCGGTGGGCTTGTTCTGCGGCGGCAGGCACTTGACCGCGTTGGTGATGCGGCAGTCGATCAGTTCGAGGCCGTCATCGGCATGGGTCGAATCGGGCCGATTGCTGAAACCTGACCGGTGCAGGGTCTGGTAGAGCAGGATGCCGGCATGATCGCCGGTGAACGGCCGGCCGGTGGCATTGGCGCCATGCATGCCGGGCGCCAGGCCCACCACCAGCAGGCGCGCATCGCTCGCGCCGAAGGGTGCAACCGGGCGGGCATGGTAGTCGGGATGCCTGGCCTTCACCTCGTCGAGGAAATCGGCCAACCGCTCGCACCGGCGGCAGTCGGGATCAAACAGGGGGGCGTTCACTGGGGTTTGTCGAGCAGGCCGTGGCGTATGGCGTAGTGGGTCAGTTCCACGTCGTTGGCGACATCGAGTTTCTCGTACAGGCGATGGCGATAGGTACTGATGGTCTTGGGGCTGAGGAACAACGAATCCGATATATCCTGGGTTGACTGACCCTGGGTGATCATCATCATCACCTGCATCTCGCGTGGTGACAGCTTGGACAGATGGGATTCCGCTCCCCGGTTGCTGAAATTGGCCAGGGTCAGCTTGCGCGCCACCTCGTTGGAGATGTAGTGATCACCACGCATCACCTGGTCGATGGCGTCGAACAGCTCCTCGGCCGGGCATCCCTTGGAGAGGTAGCCGCTGGCACCGGCGTCGAGCAGCTGGTGGGGAAAGGGATCATCACTCAGTACGGTGACCGCAATCACCCGGGCGTCCTTGTCGTGGCGCAGTATCTTGCGCGTGGCCTCGATGCCGCCGATGCCGGGCATGTTGACATCCATCATCACCAGGTCGGGCGGGGTCCGCCGATAGATCTCGACGGCCTCCTCGCCATTGGCGGCCTCGGCGAGAATATCGATATCCTCGCGCTGTTCCAGGATGCTGCGCATCCCTGCACGGAACAGTTCATGGTCGTCGACGAGTAGGATCTGCATCATCTGTCACCTTGCACCATCCGGCCGGTTGCGTGTCCGGTCCCATTCCCGGATGTCTTGGGATTCTAAAGTAAACTAGACGGCCTAACCATATGGCGGAGCAACAGGATGCAGCCTGAGATCACCGCGCTCATGCTCTGCGGCGGGCGTGGCACACGCATGGGCGGGGAGGACAAGGGCCTGCTGGATATCGACGGCAAGCCGCTGGCCGCCCTGACCCTGGAACGGCTACGCGCCCAGACCGGCCAGCAACTGATCAGCGCCAATCGCAACCTGGCGCGCTATCGTGCCTTGGGTGTGCCCGTGCTGACAGACCAGCGGCCCGGCTTCCCCGGGCCACTGGCCGGTGTCGAGCGCGGCCTGCAGGCGGCAGAGACGGATCTGGTGCTGGTCACCCCGTGCGATGCCCCGCTGCTGCCATTGGAC
>JANTHH010000133.1 GCA_024762485.1 Chromatiales bacterium | reverse complement strand
CCGTCATCCTGTGGCAGGCTGGCGCCGCGCCCGCCGGCGAGGTGGTAGCGACCCTCACTGCCCGGGCGTCGCCGGGCCACGCGGTCGGGGAAGGCCAGCGTCAACAACGCCGCCGCGTCCCTTGGCGGCTGCCCGTTCGAGGGACGTGACAGGGCCCGCCGCCAGCGTGCGCTGAGGCGATCGATGGCCTGCAGTCGCCTGTCATCGAAGCCCTGCGGCCGCCGATTTCCGGCGCGCCAGGTCTCCAGTGCCTGCAGGCGCAGCCCGAGATCGGCCGCGCGCGTACCCCCTGCCTCCTGCAGCATGGGGTCGCGCTCGGACAGCAGTGCGGCAAGATCGGCCGCGAGCGCCAGCTCGTGCACATTGCGCGCACTGACCAGCAGATGGGCCAGCCGCGGATGCAGGCCGAGCGTCACCATCTGCCGGCCGGCCGGCGTGATGTGACCCTGTGGGTCGAGTGCATCGAGCTGGCACAACAGCGACACCGCCTGCTGCCAGGCCGCCTCGGGCGGCGGGTCCAGCCAGCTCAGCGCATCCGGCCGATGCACGCCCCACAGCGCCAGCTCCAGCACCAGTGGTGCCAGGTCTGCCTGCAGCACCTCGGGCTGGCCGGTCGTGGCGAGCCGCTGCTGGCGGGACTCGCCCCAGGCCCGGTAGCATCTGCCCGGCTCGATGCGCCCGGCACGGCCTGCTCTCTGAGCGGCGGAGGCCTGCGAGATCCAGTCGAGCACCAGGCGGCTCATCCCGCTGTTCGGATCGAAACGCGGCCTGCGCGCCAGGCCACTGTCGACCACTGCCGTGATGCCCGGGATGGTCAGACTGGTCTCGGCAATATCGGTGGCCAGGATCACCCGTCGGCCTTTCGCGGACGCACCGCCGAGCACCCGGTCCTGATCCGCGGCGCTCAGGTCACCGAACATCGCCACCACCTCGACATCCTCGTCGAGGCGTTGCCGCAGCGCCTGCTGCAGACTGGCTATCTCCCGTTTCCCGGGAAGAAAGGCAAGGACATCGCCATGCGTCGAGGCGCATGCCGCCTGCACCAGCTGCGGCATCGCCGCCAGCGGCTCGCGCCGGTCATCCGCCGGCAGATAGTCGACGGCAACGGGAAAGGAGGCACCGCTGGCACGGACCACCCGGCCATCGAGAAGCCTGGCGATGCTGTCCGCATCCAGGGTCGCCGACATCACCAGCAGGCGCAGGTCATCGCGCAGGCCCCGGCAGCTGTCCAACGCCAGGGCCAGACCGAGATCGGCCTGCAGACTGCGTTCGTGGAATTCATCGAAGATCACCAAGCCCACCCCCTGCAATTCGGGGTCGGACTGCAGGCGGCGGGTCAGCAATCCCTCGGTCACCACCTCGATGCGGGTATTGGGGCCGATACGACGTTCCATACGCACCTGGTAACCGACCCGGTTTCCAACCTCTTCACCGAGCATCTGTGCCATCCGCCGGGCAGCCATTCGCGCCGCCGGACGGCGCGGCTCGAGCATGATGATCTTCTGCCCAGCCAGCCAATCGCTGTCCAGCAGTGCCAGAGGGACAGCGGTCGTCTTGCCCGACCCCGTCGGTGCACTGAGTACCGCGTGGCCTTCCGCCAGCGCAGCAGCAAGTTCGGGCAGGGCCTCATCGACAGGTAAGTTGAAGGTCTTCTGCATCACGTGGATTTTTTGAGGCTTTCTGGCTAGAGTCCGGGTCGTGCTGGTCGATAACAATACTATGAGTACCCACCGCCCACGCGGCCGCCTGCGACAACTGTTGCTCTACCTGCTGGTGTTGACCCTGACCGGCTGTGAACAGCAGCCGCTGCTCGAGCGCATCCAGGCAGATGGCGAACTGCTGGTGGCCTCGCGCAACACGCCCACCTGTTATTACGAAGCACCGGAGGGTCCGGCCGGTCTGGAGTACGACCTGGTCACCCTGTTCGCCGAGGAGATCGGGGTGAAGGCCCGCTTCGTGTTCCCCGACAGCTTTTCCGACATCCTGCCAGCGGTACGCACCGGCAAGGTCCATATGGGCGCTGCCGGGCTGTCCATCACGCCCGAGCGGCGTCTGACCACCGCCTTTTCCAAGCCCTATCAGGAGATCACTCAGCAGCTAGTCTACCGCAGGGGCAATCGCCGGCCGAAAGACCCCGGTGATCTGGGCGAAGGCACCCTGGAGGTGGTAGCAGGCAGCAGCCACGAGGAACGTCTGCGCTACCTGCAGGAGACCACCTACCCTCAACTGCACTGGGTCGCACGCAGCGAATACGACAGTGAGGAGCTGATCTACCTGGTCAATGAACAGGTGATCGATTATACCGTTGCCGACTCCAATGACGTGGCCCTCAATCGCCGCTTCTTCCCGCACATCAAGGCGGCCTTCGATCTCAGCGATCCCGAGCCGCTCGCCTGGGCCTTCGCCAAGCACACCGACAGCAGCCTGCGTGATGCCGCCGACGCCTTCCTCGTGAGAATCATGCGCGACGGCACCCTGGCGGGCCTGATTGAACGCTATTACGGCTACACCGAGCAGCTGAATTTCGTCGACAAGCGGGATTTCTGGCGACACGTGGCCAAGAGGCTGCCGAAATACGAAGACCTGTTCCGCCAGGCAGGGGAGAAATACGGTTACGACTGGCGCCTGCTCGCAGCCATCGGCTACCAGGAGTCCCACTGGAACCCGAAGGCCAAGTCCCCCACCGGGGTACGCGGCATCATGATGCTGACCCTCAACACTGCCAAGCGCCTCGGTGTGAAGAACCGCCTGGACCCCGAACAGAGCATCTTCGGCGGCGCCCGCTATTTGCGCATGCTGGAACGGACGCTGCCGGAGCGCATCCCCGAACCCGACCGTAGCTGGCTGGCACTGGCCGGCTACAACGTCGGATTCGGCCATCTGGAGGATGCCCGCATACTGACCGAGCGCCAGGGCGGCGATCCCGACCGCTGGGCGGAGATCAAGCAACGCCTGCCGCTGCTGAGCCGTAAACGCTATTACAAGACCCTGAAACACGGCTACGCCCGCGGCCGGGAGCCGGTCAACTACGTGGACAATATCCGCAACTACTACGACCTGCTGGTCTGGTACACCAACAACCTCAGGGTGGCGGAAACGCCCGAGCAGACCGTCGACAAGGAACAGCCGGCGGCTGCCGATACTGACCTTACTGACCTACCGACGCTGCCTCCATAGACAGGAACACCTGGTAGGCATTACGCCGGTTCGCCGCCTCGAATGCCGGCAGGGCCTCGAATGCCGACCAGTCCGCCGCCTCGTAGGCATCGGCAAACTCGTCCATGTTCTCCACGGCCTCACCCATGACCTGGCGGATATAGGAAAGATAGGAACGTGTCTGCGCCAGAGCCTCGTTGGGTCGGCGGGCAACCGGTCCATGCCCGGGCACCAGGGCGGCGAGGTTCGCTGTCTGCATGGCTTCGAGGGCCTCGAGCCAGTGTGCGGTGTCGGCATCACCGAGATAGGCGACCCGGCCCTCGAAGATGATGTCGCCCGAATACAGCACCCGGTCATCGACCACGTAAAGCGTCAGGTCACCATCCGAGTGGGCCGCACCGAGATAATCGACACGGAATTCCACACCACCGAGGGTGAAGGTGGTCGAAGTGTCGATAATCTGATCCGGGGTCACCAGCCGCGTCTGCTCGTTGACCCACGGATCGAGTGAAAAGCGGCGCTCCTCGAGGCGCTCCGCCGCCGCCGTGGACTGCAGGTATTCCAGCGCACCGGCCGGCGCGACGATCTGCGCACCCTCGTCCTTGAAGACCTGCAGACCATAGATGTGGTCCGCGTGATAGTGGCTGACCACCACCTTGACCACCGGCAGGTCGGTGACATCGCGGATCAATTGGCGAAGCTGCCAGCCAAGCGATGGCGAACCGAGGCCGTCGAAGACCACCACGCCCTTGGGGGTGACCACAAAGCCGGCATTGGAGATGAAGCCGGCGTTGTCGGTGGCGATGCCCGCCTCGCCCTGCACGTAGTAGCTGTGCTCGCCCACCTGTTGCAGCGACATCGGCACACCACTGGATGGATAATCGGCTTGCTGCGCCGCCGCGGCGTTCATGCCGACGAACCCGGTGACGAGCAGTAATATCCACATCTTCAACTTAGGCATCATGTTCTCCATCGGCGCAAATCGCCGGTCCCTTGTTCTTGACCCGGCGGGTGCGGAAAAAATCCCGCAGCATCTCACCCGCCTCCACCGCCAGCAGCCCCCCCTCACACATGGTCTGATGATTGAAACGCCCATCGGATGGCAACAGGTCGAACATACTCCCCGCCGCACCACCACGCGGGTCGCAGGCAGCGAACACCACACGCCCCACCCGTGCATGCACGATGGCGCCGGCGCACATCGGACAGGGTTCGAGGGTGACATAGAGGGTGGTGTCGGTGAGTCGGTAATTTCCCAGTCGCTGCCCGGCATCGCGCAGTGCCATGATCTCGGCATGGGCCGATGGGTCGCAGGCCCCAATCGGCTGGTTCCAACCCTCGCCAATGATCTCGCCATCACGCACCAGCACCGCACCCACCGGCACCTCACCATGGGCCTCGGCCTGGCGGGCCAACTGGATGGCGCGTTGCATGAAGGGGATATCCGCGTTGTGGGTTTTATGGGTCACGGCTGAATAAAACAAGAGATCGGGCGGACCATTATCGGCCAATCACACTGCGCTCACCAATACATTCAGCGCCACCGGCGAAAACATGACCACCTGTCTCTATCCACCGATGGTTTTACACTCTTGATCTCTACACCTTGGCAGCAGGGTCCACATGCCGCCGGGTTGCCAACTTATAGATTTTCAGCAGATCCTCTTCGCTGATATCGACAAAGGTATCGATGTGGCTCAGGGCATAAACGAAGTCTTCGTGATTAATCGGCTCATAGCCCTGAACCACGGGCTCAGCTACAGCTTGCTTCAAATGCAGATGAACCGGGTAACGGCGCCATTCGAACATCCAATTAAAGGCGATAGCGACAAGCAGTATCGTAACCGCATTGAGCAGGATAGGTGCGTATTCATAGGCGTAACCCAACTGATGCAGTTTTTCCGACCCGATCACGGCAGCCAGCGCGGTTGCACCGCCGGGGGGATGGATGCAGCGCGCGAAATACATGGCGCCAATAGCCAGGCCGACACTGGCGGACGCTGCCACAGCGTGGTCCGGTATCCATTGCCAGCAGGCGACACCGATCACCGCTGATATCGCGTGCCCGCCAATCACGTTCCAGGGTTGGGAGAAAGGGGCGTGTGGCGCGGCAAACAGCAGCACAGCGCTCGCCCCCATCGACGGCACGATCATCACGGAAATCGCCGGGTCCAGCAGCCATTGGCTGGTCACGAAGATAGCGAAGATGCCGAGAAAACCTCCCAGCGTGGAGAGTAATTTCTCACGGAGATTCATTTTCTGGCGGCTAAAACCGATCAGATCCAAAAATTCTGCAAGCCTCATATGACCTCCTTAGCGCTGATGCTTGCATCATAATGGTGCGGCCAATAAATGAATAATGAAATATATTTCATAATAATATCGAGTTATTCGATATATTTACCTTGGATGCACCAAAATGGATATCGACCAGGCCCGTACTTTTCTTGCGATTGCAGCCCATGGCAGTTTCCTTGAGGCCGCCCGGCGCCTGCATGTCACCCAGTCGACCGTCAGCGCCCGCATTCAGAACCTGGAGAATGAACTGGGAGCCAGGCTGTTTGTGCGCAACCGGGCCGGGGCCAGTCTGACACCCGCCGGACAACGCTTTCTGCAACATGCCAAGACCCTGGTGCTGACCGTTGAACAGGCACGTCATGACGTGGGATTGCCCAGCCGGTTCAGCGCCACCCTGCGGATCGGCGGACGTATCGCTTTGTGGGAGGACTTCCTGCCGTCCTGGGTTGGCTGGATGCGCCGAACCGCACCGGACGTTTCTATCCGCAGCGAGATCGGGTTCGAGGAAGACCTGATGAGACGATTGATCGAAGGCACACTCGATATCGGGCTGATGTACACGCCGAGCCACGCACCAGGCCTGATCGTGGAACACCTGTTCGACGAGACACTGGTCATGGTAAGCACGCATGCTGATACACGCTGGCCAGGTGAGGACTACATCTACGTGGAATGGGGCCCGGGCTTTTACGCCAGACATCGCGAAAGCTATCCCGACCTTGAGCGGCCGGCGCAGGTCGTCAATATCGGCTGGCTGGGTATTCAGCTCATCCTGGCAAACGGGGGCTCCTGCTTCCTGCCGGTGCGCATGGCCCGCTCTTTTATACAGGCCGGTCGCCTGTTCCGGGTGACTGACGCCCCCGAATTTCCGCATCCCGCCTATATGGTGTTCCCGCGAGAGGCGGACAGTGATGTGTTGCGGTCGGGTCTTGCCGGATTGCGTGAGCTCGCGCTACAGGAACAGACAAGCCACTAACTGATGGAACGTCCATCTTCAATCTGTATCAATGTTCGCCCTTGGTACGCAACAGTCCAGCAAGACGATTGCCTTGTTTCTGCGGACCGCCCATGGGGAACAACGCGTGCAGATAACGATTGGAGCCACGCTCCGCATCCCAGATATTACGAAAATGTCTGATCATGTCACGGACACTGGCCTGGTGGCCGTGTTCAGCATAGTGCTGACGTAGAAACCGGATAACCTCCCAGTGCTCACCAGCAAGGGCCAGCCCTTCTCGTGCTGCCTGGACCTTTACGAAGGCCTCCGACCAATCGGCGGGATCCACCAGGTAACCCTCACTGTCGGTCAGAATCGTTCGACCTTCCACCTCAAGGGGGCAAGTCGTCATGCCCGGGTAAGCATTACTGCCTGCCGGAAATTCACCCGGTGCGCCGGCTGATTCATTCGGCGCCTCAGTGATGGACCACAGCGCCACGGGCACGTCACCCTCGAGATGACCGTGATAGCGTTCCACACCCGAAACCAGCACCTTACCGCTGCCTGGTGGCAGATCGAAATGCGCAACCCCCTCGCGATCGGTCAATACCGGTCCGGCTGCCATACCATCTGCATCCATTTGGATAACCACCGGCGTGCGCTTCAGCGGTTCATTCGTCACCTTCATGAAAACCCGAACCGCAATCATGGCCTTACCCCGAAAGAGAGACACCGCTACAAACAGGCCTGCCCATGCGCGGCATGCGGCATCAAGACTCGTCCTGGCATGGGAACGCCCACGCTTTCCTATCGAGCATGAATATATGCCGAGACCAGCCCGTTCGGATATTGAAATTTATCGAATGTTGTTATCGCATATTTCGATGATAGTGCGGTACATCAAAATAGCGGTGCATCAAGATAAGTGTTCGAACGGCAGGCAGGTTGCCCAACGGGATGTCCCGGTTGCAGAGTACCCGTATCCCCGTTTCAGTTGGGTCAAATTTTTATCCACCCCTGTAACGCTTGGGGCTGTCCACAGAAACAACCGCCTTCAAGCTATCGATTGAAATGGCAGTCACGGCAGGCCCCAATACCACAAGATGAATCAAAGGACCGCGGATTCAACTCCAAAGTGCACAGGTCGTAGGTCCGAGAAGGCGGACACCATGGGCTGCCCTGATAAGCTGAGGTTGTCGAGACTTCAGGAAATCAGGAGCCCACAATGTCCTACCGGCATCTT
>JANTHH010000132.1 GCA_024762485.1 Chromatiales bacterium | reverse complement strand
CGTGCCCACGAGGTGCTGTTCAGCAGCGCCATCCTGAAAAAGACGGGCCTGCGCCTGGTCGCCTGAGGAGACCCACCATGTTTCGTGTCACCCGCTATCTGCAGGCCCTGAATCAATCGCCGACCGCGGCGCGGCCGCGGTCCACAGTCGCAAGGCCCACCGGGCCGGTGGTGATCTGGAACCTGGTGCGGCGCTGCAACCTGACCTGCAAGCACTGCTATGCCACCTCGGCCGACAAGGATTTCCCCGGTGAACTGAGTACCGACGAGGTGTGCGCGGTGATGGATGACCTGCACGGTTACGGCGTGCCGGTGCTGATCCTCTCCGGCGGCGAACCACTGCTGCGTCCGGACATCTTCGATATCTCCCGACGCGCCAAGGCGATGGGCTTCTATGTCGGGCTCTCCAGCAATGGCACCCTGATCGACGAGCACAACATCGATGACATCGCCGCCATCGGTTACGACTATGTCGGCATCAGTCTCGATGGCATGGGCGCGACCCACGATCGCTTCCGTCGTCGTGAAGGCGCCTTCGACGAGGCGCTGCGCGGTATCCAGCTGTGCCGGGAGGCGGGTATCAAGGTGGGCATGCGTTTCACCCTGGCGCGTGAGAATGCGGCAGACCTGCCCGCACTGCTGCGCCTGATGGATAGCGAGGGCGTGGACAAGTTCTACCTGTCACACCTCAACTATGCCGGGCGCGGCAACAAGAACCGCGAGGGCGATGCGCACCAGCGCATGACCCGTGCGGCCATGGACCTGCTGTTCGACACCTGCTGGAACCAGATACAGAGCGGCCGACCGAAGGAGTTCGTCACCGGCAACAACGACGCCGATGGCGTCTATCTGCTGCACTGGGCGCGCATGAACCTGCCGGGCAATGAGGATCGGCTGCGCGCCATGCTCACGCGCTGGGGCGGCAATGCCTCCGGGGTGAATATCGCCAATATCGACAATCTCGGTCAGGTGCATCCTGACACCATGTGGTGGGACTACACCCTGGGTACGGTCAAGGAGCGGCCCTTCTCCGAGATCTGGGCGGATACCAGCGACCCGTTGATGGCCGGCCTGAAACAGCAACGGCGCCCCCTGGAAGGGCGTTGTGCCCAATGCAGTGAGCTGGCCATCTGTGGCGGCAACAGTCGCACCCGCGCCTGGCAGCTCACCGGCAACCCCTGGGCCGAAGACCCGGGCTGCTACCTGACCGACGAAGAGATCGGTGTCAGCGACATGCCGGCACGCATCCCTGTCACCCCCTACCAAAGACGCGGCAAGGCCCGTCTCGAGGACGTCCCTGTATGTGCAGACTCTGCTGGCTCCTGACCCTGGTCTTTGCCACCGCCACCTTCGCACTCGTCTATATGTTCGTCATCAAGGGTCAGGTCGTGCCGTCCACCGATGGACGCAACGCGATCGTGCTCTCACCCGGTGAGCGCGACCTGGTGCTGAGCGAGATGCGCGGTTTTCTGGTGGCTGTTCAGGCCATAACCGCGGCCGCCGCCGAGGGCGATACAGAGACCGTGGTGAAGGCGGCGCGCAGCGTCGGCATGGCCTCCCAGAGCGAGGTGCCCGCAAGCCTTGTCGGCAAGCTGCCATTGGCATTCAAGCAGCTGGGTTTTGCCACCCACGATGCCTTTGATCAACTGGCAATGGACACCGAGGCGCTGGGCGATGCCGCTGTGGCGCCTGCCGCACTCGGTGAACTGATGAACAACTGCACCGGCTGTCATGCCGCCTATCGACTGACCGCAGAGGCCCCATGAGCAGACTGCTTACCGTCATCACCATGCTTCCCCTACTGCTGGGCATGGCTGCCGTGCAGGCGGAACCATCGACAGCTGCCGCCAGCCTGTACCAACAGCATTGTGCTGCGTGTCATGCGCCAACCCGCCTCGGTGCCATGGGGCCGGCGCTGCTGCCTGAGAACCTGGGGCGGCTCAAGCCCGGTCAGGCCGCCGAGGTGATCGCCGAGGGTCGCGCCGCGACCCAGATGCCGGGATTCGGCGAGCGCCTGTCGGCACAGCAGATCCAGTCGCTGGTGGACTTTATTTATACACCGCTGGCGGTGACGCCGACGTGGGACATGGCCGAGATCCGCGCCAGCCACAAGGTACTGGTGCCGGCGGACAAACTGCCGGCCAGGCCGGTGCACGATGCCGACCCGATGAACATGTTCGTGGTGGTCGAACTGGGTGATCATCACGCCACCATACTCGATGGCGACAAGCTGGAGCCCATCTTCCGCTTCAATACCCATTTCGCACTGCACGGCGGTCCCAAGTATTCACCCGACGGGCGCTTCGTCTACTTCGCCTCGCGCGATGGCTGGATCAGCAAGTTCGACATGTGGAGCCTGCAGACGGTGGCGGAGGTGCGTGCCGGCATCAACACCCGCAATGCGGCTGTGTCCGGAGACGGCCGCTATGTGATGGTGGGCAACTATCTGCCCCACAGTCTGGTGCTGCTGGATGCGCGGGATCTGTCGCCGATCAAGATCATCCCGGTGAAAGGCGACGGCGGCAGGAGTTCCCGCGTCAGCGCGGTCTACACCGCCGCGCCGCGTCACAGTTTCGTTGCCGCGCTGAAGGATCTGCCTGAGGTCTGGGAGATCGACTACAGCGACAACCCGCTGCCGGTGTACAACGGCCCGATGCACGATTACCGCATGGGCGAGGGCATCGCCCGCCAGACAGGCCGATTCCCGGTGCGGCGTATCAGGCTGGACGATTATCTCGACGATTTCTTCTTTGACCAGTCCTACCGCCTGCTCATCGGTGCCGCGCGCAACGGCAGGAACGGCCAGGTGGTCAACCTGGACGCCGGGCGCAAGATCGCCGAGGTCGATCTCGATGGCATGCCGCACCTCGGATCGGGCATCACCTGGCAGTATCAGGGACGCCCGGTGCTGGCGACGCCAAACCTGCGCAAGGGTGAGGTGAGTGTCATTGACATGACCACCTGGAAGACCATCAAACGCATCAAAACCGAGGGGCCGGGCTTTTTCATGCGCAGCCACGAGAACACGCCCTATGCCTGGGTGGACGTGTTCTTCGGCCCCAACCGCGACAAGGTGCACATCATCGACAAGCGCACCCTGGAGATCGTCAAGACCCTGCAACCGGCACCCGGCAAGACCGCCGCACATGTGGAGTTCGACAAGGATGGCCGCCATGCACTGCTCAGTATCTGGGACATGGATGGCGCGGTGGTGGTCTACGATGCGGCCACACTGGAAGAGGTCAAACGCCTGCCGATGGTCAAACCCTCTGGCAAGTACAACGTGCACAACAAGATCACCCGTTCCGCGGGCACCAGTCACTAGTTGGTCGTTGACGGGGTGAGCCGAAAAGATCTTTTACTGCGTTCGAGATGACAAGATGGGTGGGTGTGAGGGGACTGCGAGATGACAAGGTGTGTGGGTCCGACCAGGACGCCGGTGGCGTGACGGACCTGGCTGGTGTCCTTCATTATCTTGTCATTTCGACGGGCAGCGCGAGGAGAAATCCTGATCCCCAGTCCATGACAGAGACATGGGCCATCGGTCTTTCAGTGCGCCCTTGCAGGTTACGTATGCGGCCTATTCTTTTTGCTTGGCGGGTGGGCAGGGATAGAGGAAGGTGGACTGCAGCGAGTCCTGTGGCAGGGCGCAGACGTCGGCCGTCTCCTCCAGTGACCGGGGGTCGAGGATGGATACCCGGCTGTTGCGGATACTGATGATGCCGCGTTCCGTCAGGTTCTTGATGATGCGCGACAGGGTCTCGGGCTTGACCGAGAGCCGCGCGGCCAGCACCTGCTTGGCCACCGGCAGGTCGAACTGTTCGCCCCGCTCCTGTGCTTGCTGCACCAGGTAGGCGGCGACACGGCAGGTGGCGCTGTGCAGGCTCAGTTCATCGATTTCACGCAGCAGGCCGCGCATCCGCTGGCTCATGTCACCGAGCAGCAGGAAGCAGGTGTCGACCGAGCCCCGGAGCATGTCGGTGAAATCTCTTGCATCGACGCTGATCACCTCTGCCGCAGTCAGTGCCTGGGCGCCGACGGGATAGTGCGGTCGCTCCAGGAACATCAATGCCTCGGCAAAGGTGCTGCCAGGGGTGATGATCTCGATGATCTTTTCATTGCCGGCGGGTGAGAGCCTGAACAGCTTGATCTGGCCGCTGACCACCATGTAGAAGCGGTCAGCGCTGTCGCCCTGTTCGAAAAGGGTCTCGCCCTCCTTGAGGTTGATGACCACCGCGTGCCGGGCCACACGGTCAAGCTGGTCTTCAGCCAGTCTGCTGAACAAGTGTCCATGCTTTAGCGCTGTTTTCATTGTTGTTGTAATTCCTGCCGTTGAGTCTGGTCTGCGGGGCATTCTAAACAAAACCGCTTTATTGATCTGCAGCAACTAGTCGTGTCCAGCTTGACTAATATCAAGGTGCATTCAGCCCGCTGAGCACAGATTGTGGTCACCATAATCAGCGAACGGAGGGTTCGACCATGTCACAGGCTTTCACCAAAGCCATGGCACGCAACATCTTCTATGGCGGAAGTGTGTTCTTTTTTCTGTTGTTCCTGGCCCTGACCTTCGATAGCGAGGCGACCTTTCCGGAGCGGGACAACAGGCAGAACATCACCGAGTCCGTAGCGATGGGAAAGCGGCTGTGGGAAGAGAACAACTGCATCGGTTGCCACACCCTGCTGGGAGAGGGCGCCTACTTCGCCCCCGAACTTGGCAACGCCTACAAGCGCCTCGGTGGCAGAGAGGGCATCATGGCCTTCATCATGAGCCGTCCCAAGGACGGCGTACCCGGTCGCCGCAGCATGCCGCAGTTCAACTTCACCCAGGAGGAGCTCGAGGCACTGGCCGACTTCCTGAAGTACGTCTCCGAGATCAACACGGCTGATTGGCCGCCGAATATCCAGGGCTGAGCCGGTAGGAGGGCTAAGACATGCAATACAAATCACAAGCGGTAGCCAAGCTCTACTTTATCGCGGCCATCGGATTGTTCGTCGGGCAGATCCTGTTCGGCGTAATCCTCGGGTTGCAATACGTGATCGGGGACTTTCTGTTTCCCGAGATTCCCTTCAACGTGGCCCGCATGGTCCACACCAACCTGCTGATCGTGTGGCTGTTGTTCGGCTTCATGGGCGCGGCCTACTATCTGGTGCCCGAAGAGGCGGAGCGGGAACTGGTCAGTCCCGGGCTGGCGGTGCTGATGTTCTGGGTGTTCCTGATTGCAGGCGCCCTGACCATCCTCGGCTATCTGCTGGTGCCCTATTCGGGCCTGGCGCAGATGACCGGGAATGACCTGCTGCCAACCATGGGCCGGGAGTTCCTTGAGCAGCCGACCATCACCAAGATCGGTATCGTCGTGGTGGCATTGGCCTTCCTCTATAACATCGGCATGACCATCCTTTCCGGCCGCAAGACCGTGGTCAACCTGGTGTTGCTGATCGGTCTGGTAGGCCTCGCGGTGTTCTTCCTGTTCTCCTTCTACAACCCGGACAACCTGGTGAAGGACAAGTACTACTGGTGGTGGGTCGTCCATCTCTGGGTGGAAGGTGTGTGGGAATTGATCCTCGGTTCGATCCTGGCCTTCGTGCTGATCAAGACCACGGGTGTCGACCGCGAGGTGATCGAGAAGTGGCTGTACGTGATCATCGCCATGACCCTGATCACCGGCATCATCGGTACCGGTCACCACTATTACTGGATCGGCACGCCGGACTATTGGCAGTGGTGGGGTTCGGTGTTCTCCGCCATGGAGCCCATCCCGTTCTTCATGATGACGGTATTCGCCTTCAACATGGTGAATCGGCGCCGCCGCAACCATCCCAACAAGGCGGCGGTACTGTGGGCCCTGGGCACTGCGGTGATGGCCTTCCTCGGGGCCGGTGTGTGGGGCTTCCTGCATACCCTGGCACCGGTGAACTACTACACCCATGGCACCCAGATCACCGCGGCACACGGCCACATGGCCTTCTACGGCGCCTATGTGATGATCGTGCTGACCATGATCTCCTACGCCATGCCGATGCTGCGGGGGCGCAAGGCGGCCAGCAGCAACCGGTCGCAGGTGCTGGAGATGTGGTCATTCTGGCTGATGACCGTGTCCATGGTGTTCATCACCCTGTTCCTGACCGGCGCGGGTATCCTGCAGACCTATCTGCAGCGCTACAGCGATACGCCTCTGCCTTTCATGGTGGTGCAGGAGAAGATCGAACTCTTCTACTGGATGCGTGAGGTGGCCGGGGTGGTGTTCCTCATCGGGTTGCTGGTCTATATCGCCAGTTTCTTCGTCGGGACGAAGGAGCCGGAAGTGGTGCTGGAACAGACCGACGCCTGAGGGCCCGGTGGCAAATGGATGCTGCCCGGCAGGTGCCGGGCAGTATTTTTCAGGAAGCCACCAATATCAATGAATGCCCTTCATTGATATTGGCGCTGAACATGAGAAAGACAGGGTGCGTCACGGATGCCATCGAGCACGGCCCGGATTCACCCATACATTCCTCCAGTTGAACAAAGGTTGTTTGTGAATCGTCAGGTGGATATGTCAGACAAGCTTGTCGCCGCGCAGGTCCGCCACTATCCACCGGGTGACCTGGCGGTGTGGATACTCATCATGGCGGAGCTGCTGGTGTTCGCCTTGTTCTTCGCTGCCTACGGATTTACCCGCATGGGCCATGTGGCGCTGTTCAACCAGTATCAGGCGACACTCGACCGTACCGCCGCGGTGGCCAATACACTGGCGCTGATCACCGCCAGTTATTTCGTGGTGCGTGCGGTGGCGGCCATCCGTGAAGGCAACAGCCGTCACAGTGCCCGCTGGCTGTGGGCCGGCGTGGGCATGGGCGTGCTGTTCCTGTTCATCAAGGGGGGTGAGTATGCGGAGCACCTGTCTCACGGCATCAATCTCAGCACCAACACCTTTTACATGTTCTACCTGTCGTTGACCTTTTTTCACTTCATGCACGTGATCGTCGGGGTGATCGTATTGGTCATACTGGCGGTAAAGGTGGGGCAGGGACGTTACAGTGCCGCGGAGCATGCCGATGTGGAGAGTGGCGCCAGCTACTGGCACATGGTGGATCTGGTGTGGCTGATCCTGTTCCCTCTCGTCTACGTGATGCACTAGGGGTGACTCATGGATAGTCAGACACGCGCATGGCTGCGGCCCTGCACCTGGACCTGGCTGGTGATGGTCTGCCTGACGCTCGTCACCTGGCTGCTGGGTGTCAGCGGTGCGCAGGGGCTGTGGGTCGCACTGCTGGTGCTGGGTTTCGCCCTGTTGAAGGGACAGCTGGTCGGTGACTGGTTCATGGGCCTGCACGGGGTGAGCGGTTTCTGGCGCTGGGTGGTGAGTCTGTGGCTGTTGCTGGTGGGCAGCCTGGTCAGTATCGCCTTCGTAATCAGCTCGGGAGTACTAAACTGATGGATATGAAGATCAAGCCTGTCAACGAGCCTGCCGACGAGCTGCCGTTCTATCGCGCGCAGGGCAACGAGGTCGCCCTGTTCGAACGTGCCTGGAGCCACCAGCTGCCGGTGCTGATCAAGGGCCCGACCGGTTGTGGCAAGACCCGCTTCGTCCAGCACATGGCCGCGCGCCTGGGTCGACCGCTCTACACCGTGGCCTGCCACGACGACCTCACCGCCGCCGACCTGGTCGGGCGCCACCTGATCGGCGAGCAGGGCACCTTCTGGTCGGATGGGCCGCTGACCCGGGCGGTGCGCGA
>JANTHH010000131.1 GCA_024762485.1 Chromatiales bacterium | reverse complement strand
TCCATCACCAGGGTGTGTGGCCAGACCCGGCGCACACTGGCCTCGGCCACCCAGGGCAGGGTCACCACCGCCTTGCGGACCCGCGCCATGTCGACGCTGAAGAAACCGCCGTCGATCGCCTTTGCCACCACCTGCTGCAGGCGCTCCGGCTGCAGATGCGAGAACTCGCCATTGATGCGGATCACCTTCAGCGGCAGGGTCTTCGGGTCGTTGGCGTAATCCAGTCCCCAGCCGCCGAGCGCCAGCAGACACAACAGCCAGCCGGCGGTCAGCAGCGAGCGCATCCACCAGGGGCGTGCCGGCCCGCTCACGGGTGTGCCCTTTCGTTTGCGCCGTTCAGCCATCCTTTCCCTCCAGCGTCTGGCCGAGGATGCGCCAGACCAGTTCGTCGAAGTCCATGCCTGCCGCGGCGGCGGCCATCGGCACCAGGCTGTGATCGGTCATGCCCGGCACCGTGTTGACCTCGATCACCCACGGGTTGCCCTCGGCATCCGCGAGGATATCCACCCGCCCCCAGCCCGAGGCACCCAGCGCATCGAAGGCCTTCAGCGCAAGTTGCTGGAATTCGCCCTCGGTGGCCACGTCCAGCCCGCAGGGGATGTGGTAGCGGGTCTGATCCGACTGGTACTTGGCTTCATAGTCATAGAATCCGCTGGCCGGCTCGAGACGGATCAGCGGCAGCGGCTGACCGGCGAGGATCCCGACCGTGTACTCGGCGCCGTCGATCCAGTGTTCCGCCATCACCGGCGAATCACAGGCGGCCGCCTGTTGCCAGGCAGTGCGCAGCTGCGCCATGTCGTCCGCCCGGCCCATGCCGATGCTCGAGCCCTCCAGCGTGGGCTTGATCATCAATGGCAGGCCGAGCTCGGCCGCGGCCGGCAGGTCGCCCTCGTCCTCGATCAGCAGAAAGCCGGGGGTGGGGATACTCAGCGCCTCCCAGATCAGCTTGCTGCGGTACTTGTCCATGGCGATGGCCGAGCCCATGACACCACTGCCGGTATAGGGCAACCCCAGCAGCTCGAGCGCCCCCTGGATCACCCCGTCCTCGCCGCCCCGTCCATGCAGCACGTTGAAGGCCCGGTCATAGTCGCCCGCGGCGAGCACCCTGAGCACATCACGGCCGACATCGACACCGTGGGCATCGACGCCGCGGCTGCGCAAGGCGGCCAGCACCGCCTCGCCACTGCGCAGCGAGATCTCGCGCTCGGCGGCCCAGCCGCCCATGAGCACCACCACCCGGCCGAGATCGCTGGCCTGCCAGCTCATGCCTGTTCCCCCACGATGTGCACCTCGAGCTGCAGCCGCACGCCCTGCGCCGCCTCCACCCGCGCCTGCACCTCATTGATCAGTTGTTCGATGTCCGTTGCGCTGGCATCACCGGTGTTGATGATGAAGTTCGCATGCTTCTCCGACACCACGGCACCACCAATGCGCAGGCCCTTGAGACCGGTGGCCTCGATCAGACGTGCGGCGTGGTCGCCAGGCGGGTTGCGGAAGGTGGAGCCGGCACTCGGCTTGCCGGTGGGCTGGGTGGCGCTGCGTTGCTCCAGCAGCTTGCGGATGGCGATCTGTTCGGCTGCGCTGTTGCCGATCTTGAGCTGCAGTTCGCATGCCAGGAACCATTCACCCTCCGGACCCCGCACCTGGCGGTAGCCGACCTCGAACTCGGCGGGTTCGCGCCGCTGCACCTGCCCCCGTCGATCAATGGTCTCCACCGCGATCACCTTCTCCCAGGTCTCGCCGCCGAAGGCGCCGGCGTTCATCGCCAGCGCGCCACCCATGGTGCCGGGGATGCCCGCCAGGAAGGCCGCACCGCACAGTCCGGAACGGGCACACAGGCGGGCCACGTGGGCACAGGCGGCCCCGGCCTCGGCACGCAACCGGTTACCCGGCAGGATGTCGATGTCGTTGACCCGGCCCTGGGTGAGGATCACGGTGCCGGGGAAGCCACCCTCACGCACCAGCAGGTTGCTGCCCAGGCCGAGCCAGAGCAGCGGCTCGCCGGCCGGCAGGCTGCTGAGGAAAAGGGAGAGATCGGCGGCATCCGCCGGACGATAGAAACGGCGCGCCGGTCCGCCAACGCGCCAGCTGGTGTACTTCGCCAGCGGCTCGTCGAGCAGAAGTTCGCCCGCCAGCGGGGGGAGATCCACAGCCATCATGAGCACCCTGGCTTCCTCTTCTCTCGAGTGGCCTGCACCTTGTCCGCTGTAGGCTGCGAATTCGTGGCCGGGGTCGCCGTCACCGGTCGCAGGGAGGAGTCGGACAGCGCACGTTGCAGCGATTCACCACACCCCATGTGCAGGCTACGCATCGGTTGTCTCATGCTCATTGGCATAACCTCTCGGGCAGGGTGGCAGCAACGGCGCCGATGTCACCGGCGCCCATGGTCAGCAGGATGTCGCCGGGCTGCAGCAGGTTTTCCAGCAGCGCCGGCAGCTCGTCCGCACGCTCGACGAATACCGGATCGACCTGGCCACGGGCGCGCACGGCTCGGCTCAGGGAACGGCCGTCGGCACCGGCGATGGGGGTCTCGCCGGCGGCGTAGACCTCGGTCAGCACCAGGGCATCGACGGTGGACAGCACCTTGACGAAGTCCTCGAAGGTGTCGCGCGTACGGCTGTAACGGTGCGGTTGAAAGGCCAGCACCAGCCGGCGTTGCGGCCAACCGCTGCGCACCGCCTCCAGGGTGGCGGCGACCTCGCGGGGATGGTGGCCGTAATCATCCACCAGCATCACCTCACCATCCTGACGGCGGCAGGTCTGCACCTGGAAGCGGCGACCGATACCCTGGAAGTCAGCCAGTGCCTGCTGGATGGTCTCCTCAGCCACATCCAGTTCCAGCGCCACGGCGATCGCCGCCAAGGCATTGAGCACGTTGTGCCGGCCCGGCATGTTCAGCGTTACCTGGAATGCGCCGCGGCCATGCACCACGGTGAAATGCGTGACGCTGCCCTGCTGGTGTATATCGGTGGCGCGCACATCGGCCGCCTCATCTGTGCCGTAGGTCAGCACCCGCCGGGTCACCTCCGGCAGCAGCCCGCGCGCGTGCTCGTCATCGATGCAGATCACCGCCAGGCCGTAGAACGGCAGGTGATGGAGGAATTCCAGAAAGGCCCCCCGCAGGCGTTCGAAATCGCCGCCGTAGGTGGCCATGTGGTCCTCGTCCACGTTGGTCACCACTGCCAGCATCGGCAGCAGATAGAGGAAGGAGGCATCACTCTCGTCTGCCTCGGCCACCAGGATCTCGCCCTCGCCGAGGTGGGCATAACTGCCGGCGGCATTGAGCCGTCCGCCGATGACGAAGGTCGGATCGAGTCCACCCTCGATCAGCAGGCTGGCAAGCAGGCTGGTGGTGGTGGTCTTGCCGTGGGTACCGGCCACCGCGATGCCGTAGCGGAAGCGCATGATCTCGGCCAGCATCTCGGCCCGCGGCACCACCGGGATGCGCGCGCGCTGGGCCGCCACCACCTCGGGGTTGTCCGCCTTTACCGCGGAGGAGATCACCACGGCATCGGCACTGGCCACATGATCGGCAGCATGGCCGATGAAAATGGTTGCGCCCTGTTCGGCCAGCCGTCGGGTGGCGGCATTCTCGCGCATGTCCGAGCCCGAGATCTCGTATCCGAGGTTGAGCATCACCTGGGCGATGCCATTCATGCCGGCACCGCCGATGCCGACGAAATGGATATGCCGCATGCGTCCCATGGCCTCGGCGGCATGACGGCGATTATGTGGGGTGCCAGTGCTCATGCCGCCATCGCCTCCTCGCAGCAGTCTGCCACCACCCGGGTGGCATCGGGACGTGCCAGGGCGCGGGCGTTGCACGCCATCTGCAGCAGCCGCGTGCGATCACCGCACAGGCCGGCCACCGCGTCGGCAAGTCGTTCCGCCGACAGCCCGGACTCCGCCAACAGCAGGGCCGCATCGGCGCGGGTCAGCACCTCGGCATTGCGCGTCTGGTGATCGTCCACAGCATGGGGATAGGGCACCAGGATTGCAGCCAGCCCGGCAGCCTGGAGCTCACTGATGGTCAATGCGCCGGCCCGGCAGATCACCAGGTCGGCCCAGCCATAGGCCTCGGCCATGTCATTGAGAAAATCACTCACCCGCGCCTCGATACCGGCGGCCTGGTAAGCGGCCCGGGTTTCGCCGGCATTGCCACGACCGGCCTGGTGGCACACGCTGACCTGCGCCGCCTCGGGCAGCCTTGCCAATGCCTCGGGCACCCGCTGGTTGAGCGTTGCCGCACCCAGTGAGCCGCCCACCACCAGAATGCGACAACCCCCCTCGCGACCGGACATGCGCGCCTGTGGCGGCGCCAGACTGCTGATCTCCGAGCGGACCGGGTTGCCGACACAACGCGCCCGTCGACCGGCCGGAAAGCTGCCGGGGAAGGCCTCCAGGACAATGCGGGCGATGCGTGACAGCCACTGGTTGGTCAACCCCGGGATACTGTTCTGTTCGTGGATCACCAGCGGCACCCCCAGCAGGCGGCTGGCCAGCCCGCCCGGCCCGGTGACGAATCCACCCATGCCCAGCACCACCTGCGGGCGTCGTCGACGCAGCACCCGCGCCGCCTGGCCGATGGCACGCAGCAACCGGAACGGCGCCAGCAGCAGGCTTGCCGCTCCCTGGCCGCGCAACCGGAATGCATTCACCCACTCCATCGGAAAACCATACTGGGGCACCGTGCGTGCCTCGAAGCTGTCGGGCACGCCCATCCAGCACACCTCGTGACCGCGTGCGCGCAACTCCTGCGCCACCGCCAGGGCGGGGAAGACGTGGCCACCGGTGCCGCCGGCCATGATCATCACGCGCGCTGCCACGAGCCACCCCCCGATGCATCGCCGTCCTGCTGGTTCTCGTAATGGATGCGCAGCAGCAGGCCCAGTGCCAGGCAGCAGACGATCAGGCTGTTGCTGCCGTAGCTCATGAACGGCAGGGTGAAGCCCTTGGTGGGCAGCAGCCCCATGTTGACGCCGATATTGATGAATGCCTGCAGTCCCAGCCACAATCCGATGCCATAGCTGGTGAACGCTGCAAAGCGCTCACCGCGGCACTCGGCCGCGGCACCGATGGCGAAGGCCCGCCACACCACCACCGTGAACAGGGCGATCACCAGCAGGGTGCCGAGCAGGCCGAATTCCTCGCCCACCACCGCCATGATGAAGTCGGTGTGCGCCTCCGGCAGGTAGAACTGCTTCTGGATGCCGTTGCCCAGACCCACGCCACTCCACTCTCCCCGGCCGAAGGCGATCAGTGCCTGGGACAACTGGTAACCCGAGCCCAGTGGATCAGCCCAGGGATTGAGGAATGAGGTCACCCGCGCCATGCGATAGGGCGAGATCAGCACCAGTGCGATCAGCGCCAGTGCCGCCATGCCCAGCAGCATGGCGAACTGCCACAGCGGGGCACCACCGAGGAACAGCAGCCCCAGCGCCACCAGCAGCAGCACGGTAGTGGTGCCGAAATCCGGCTGCATCATCATCAGGGTGCAGGCCAGCACCAGCAGGATCAGCGGCTTGACCACGCCCCAGATGCTGAGGGTCACCTCGTCCTGACGCCGCACCAGGTAACCCGCCATGAAGAGGATGACGAACAGCTTCATGAACTCGGACGGCTGCAGGTTGAAGCCACCCACACCGATCCAGCGGGTCGCACCGTTGACCTCCCTGCCGATACCCGGCACCAGCAGCACTGCCAGGCTTGCCAGTCCGGCGAAATACAGCCAGGTGCTGCCCCGCTCCCACCAGGCCAGCGGCACCCGCGCCAGCAGCAGTGCCCCGCCGACCCCCAGCGCCAGCGCCAGCAGGTGGCGACTGACGAAATGGAAGCTGTCGCCATAGCGCGCACCCAGATGCAGCGACGCCGAGGCCACCATCACCAGGCCGAGCGACAGCAGCATCACCGCGGCACCGAGCAGCCACATGTCCAGCGCCGGCAGCCGGCTGCCCATCTGCACCCGTGACCTGGCCATTGTGCTCATGACTGCAGCCTCCGAACAGCAGCAGTGAAACGCTCACCGCGCTCGGCGTAGCCGCTGAACATGTCGAAGCTGGCACAGGCGGGCGACAGCAGCACGCGATCACCGGGGCGGGCCAGCGCGGCAGCGCGCTGCACCGCCTCCTCCAGGCTGGCGACCCGCTGCTGCGGCACCCGACCAGCCAGCGCCTGCTCGATCAGCGGCGCATCGCGCCCGATCAGGATCACCTGGCGGGCACAGCGTGCCGCCACGTCGGCGAGGGCGTCGAAATCGGCATCCTTGCAGTCGCCACCGGCGATCAGCACGGTGCGCGGCTCGCCACCCCCGTGCAGACCCTCCAGGGCGGCGATGCAGGCACCGACATTGGTGCCCTTGGAATCGTTGTACCAGCGCACGCCGTCGATCTCGGCAACGAATTCGGTGCGGTGTGCCAGGCCGCGGAAGCCGCGCAGCGCTGCCAGCATCGCGTCCGCGGCCAGGCCCAGCGCCGTCCCCATCGCCAGTGCCGCCAGGGCATTGGCCTGGTTGTGGCGCCCGGGCATCAGCAGATCGCCGGCGCACAACACGGGCTCCTCTCCCCGGCACAGCCAGTCGACACCATCGATGGCCCGCATACCGAACACTTCGGGCCCGGTCGGTTCGCCAAGGGTGAAGAACAGGGCATCATCCGGACCCGGCATCGCCATCACCCGCTCGTCATCGGCGTTGTAGACGCCGATCTCCGCGCCTTCCATCACCCGGGCCTTGGTGGCGGCGTAGTCGGCGAGTCCCCGGTAACGGTCCATGTGATCGGCGCTGATGTTGAGCACGCTGGCGACCGCCGCCCGCAGCGAATGGGTGGTCTCCAGCTGGAAGCTCGACAGCTCGACCACGTAGAGGTCGACCGCATCGTCGAGCAGGTCCAGCACCGGTGTGCCGAGATTGCCGCCGACGGCCACCTGCCGCCCGGCGGCCCCGGCCATCTCGCCCAGCAATGTGGTGACGGTACTCTTGCCATTGGAGCCGGTGATCGCCGCGATCGGTGCCCGGGCGGCGCGTGCGAACAGCTCGACATCGCCGACCACCGGCACGTTGTGGGCGATGGCCGCCTGCACCGCCGGCGTCGACAATGGCACTCCCGGGCTCAACACCAGCAGTTCCGCGCGGGCGAACAGCGCCGGATCGAAGTCGCCGAGGAACAGGGCCACATCGGGCTGTTCGGCGCGCAACTGGTCGAGCCCCGGTGGCTCGGCGCGGCTGTCGGCGACCGCCACCTGTACTCCCCGGCCCGCCAAATAGCGCGCACAGGACAGCCCGGTGGCGCCGAGTCCGACGACCAGGGCCTTGCTGCCGGGTTGGGCGATGGCGTTGTCCATTTGAATAGCGGCCTGTCCCATGTCAGCGGATCTTCAGGCTGGCGAGCCCGATCAATACCAGGATCACGGTGATGATCCAGAAGCGCACGATGACCCGCGGCTCGGGCCAGCCCTTCAGTTCGAAATGATGGTGCAGCGGCGCCATGTGGAAAATCCGCCGGCCGGTGAGCTTGAACGAGGCCACCTGCAGGATGACCGACACCGTCTCCATGACGAACACGCCGCCCATGATGAACAGGGTGAATTCCTGGTGCACCGCCGAGGCCACCACACCGAGCGCGGCACCGAGCGCCAGCGCTCCCACGTCGCCCATGAACACCTGCGCCGGGTAGGCGTTGAACCAGAGGAAGCCCAACCCGGCACCGACCAGCGCAGCGCAGAAGATGGTCAGCTCGC
>JANTHH010000130.1 GCA_024762485.1 Chromatiales bacterium | reverse complement strand
CCACCCTGCTGGTAATAGGGGTCCTTGTTGAACAGGTTGTCGCAGACGTCCTCGAGGATGTCCTTGATGTCCTTGCCTGTCATCTCGCGACGGTAGGTCTCGGGATAGGTGATGCAGGTCTGGTCCATCACGTTGTCCATGGTGATGGTCTGGCCGGGCATCACGGTGGTGCCCCAGCGGAAGCCCGGGGACAGCGAGATCTGGGCATCGTTCACTTCGCGCAGGGCGTCGCAGATGACCTGGTCGAAAGTGCCGTTGAAGTTGCCGCGACGATAGAGCGTCTCCTCGGCGACCGCGAGCTTCTCCTCCAACTGATCCTTGTAGGGCTCACGCACGCCATCGATATAGCCCTGCATTTCCTTGTCGGCCTCCAGCATGTTGGAGAATACCGGCAGCAGGCGGAAGCGGAAGTCGCGTACCTTGCCCTTCTTGACGTCGAAGTCCATGACGCCGAGGAACTTGCCATTGGAGCCGGCGTTGGTGACCAGGGTGACGCCACCCTTGTTCTTGACCGGGATCGCACCAGGCACGCCATCGTGGGTGTGACCGCCGAAGATGGCATCGATACCGCTGACGCGGGAGGCCATCTTCAGATCCACGTCCATGCCGTTGTGGGAGATCACCACCACCACATCGGGCTTCTCGTTCTCTCGCACATCGTCGACCACGCCCTGCATGTGCTCGTCCTGGATGCCGAAGGTCCAGTCCGGGATGAAGCGCTGGGGGTTGGCGATGGGGGTATAGGGGAAGGCCTGGCCGATGACGGCCACGCGTGCGCCGCCGACATTCTTGATGGTATAGGGCTTGAATGCCTGGCCCTCGTCTTCGTTGAAGCCTTCGAAGTCGGCAAACTTGTAATCGAACAGGGCATCTTCCTTGACCAGCACGTTCTGCGCCACGAAGTCGCCCTTGAAGTCCTTGACGTTGGAGATCACCTCATTGTCGAGATAGGTGAATTCCCAGTGACCCGTCATGACATCGACGCCGAGCAGGTTACAGGCGCCGACCATGTCCTTGCCACGGGTCCAGTAGGCGGTGCCGGAGCCCTGCCAGGTATCGCCACCGTCCAGCAGCAGGCTGTTGCCGGGGCCGCGTGAGTCGCGGATCTGCTTCACCAGGGTGCGCAGGTGAGCAAAACCACCGACCTTGCCGTACTTGCGCGCCGACTCCTCGAAGTTCAGATAGGTGTAGGCATATTCCTCGAGACCACCGGAGGGCAGACCGAAACGGTCCAGCAGGGACTTGCCCACCAGGTGCGGCACCTTGCCATAGGCATAGCCGATACCGAGATTGACGTTTGGCTCACGGAAGTAGATGGGATTGAGCTGGGCGTGGCAGTCGGTCATGTGCATCAGGGTCACATTGCCGAACTTGGGGACCTCGTAGAAGTTCGAGGGGCGTTTGCTGTTGGCGAATGCAGACCCGGGAACCAGGCCGGCAGCACCCGCCAGACCCATAAGACGGACAAACTCACGACGTGAAAGCGACATCTTCTCTCCTCCGGCAGCGTGCTGCTTATTGGGACAGGGGCGGTCTGGCCGCCACAACGCTGCAAATGATTGTTAATTGCGACGCGGCATTATAGCCATAGCCTTAACCTAGTAAAAACCCTAAATTGAAGGCACGACCCCAGCTTTCCTGTGATCACCTTGACCGTCTTCGCATTTTGCCGACTCCAGGCAGGAGCAGGCCAAATACCGGCCTTCAGCCAACCGGGCGGCCTGCGCGGGACGCAAGCCAGGCCGTGTTGCCACGGGCCAGCAGCAGCAACACCAGCAATCCGGAATAGAGCAAGGGCTCAAACAGGTCTGCCTTGACCAGCCAGAGGAAGTGCGCCACCGCGAGGACCGCAATCAGATAAACCGCCCGGTGCAGGCGCCGCCAGCGGGAACCGAGGCGCCGCATCATCCCCTTGGTGGAGGTTGCCGCCAGCGGGATCAACAGCACAAAGGCAAGGAAGCCGAGGGTGATGTATGGGCGCTTGACGATGTCCTCGAGCACGCCATCCCAGGCGAATTCACGATCGAGTCCGAGCCAGGTCATGAAATGCAGGCTGGCATAGAAAAAACAGAACAAGCCGAGCATACGTCGCAGGCGCAGCCAGATTCCCTGTCCGGTCAGCCGTCGCAGCGGTGTCATGGCCAGGGTCAGCAGCAGGAAGCGCAGTGCCCAGTCGCCCGTGGCATGGAGCACCGCCTCCACCGGGTTGGGGCCCAGGGTACCGGACTGCAGGGCGTCGATCAGTGCCAGCAGGGGGAGCAGGCAGACGATGAAGACGGCGGGCTTGAGCAACCAGCGCTGCCAGGGAGGGCGGGCGAATGCGTTCATCGGTCAGAAGAACTTGCGCAGGTCCATGCCCTTGTAGAGCCCCGCCACCTCGTCGGCGTAGCCGTTGAAGGGCAGGGTCTCATGCTTGCCCGAGAACAGCCCCTCGCCGAGCAGGCGGTGTTTCTTCTGGCTCCAGCGCGGATGATCCACCGCCGGATTGACGTTGGCGTAGAAACCATACTCCCGCGGGGCCAGTTTCCACCATGTGGTGTGGGGAATGGTCTCGGTGAAGCGGATGGACACGATCGACTTGATGCTTTTGAAACCATATTTCCAGGGCACGACGAGCCGAAGGGGTGCGCCGTTCTGGTTAGGCAATCGCTCGCCGTAGATCCCGGTGGCCAGCAGGGTCAGCGGGTGCATCGCCTCGTCCATGCGCAGCCCCTCACGGTAGGGCCAGTCGAGGATACGCCGCTTCTGACCCGGCATCTGCTCTGGATCGTAGAGGGTCTCGAAGGCGACATATTTCGCGCGCGAGGTCGGCTTAAAGCGTTCCAGCAACGCAGACAACGGGAAGCCCACCCAAGGCACCACCATCGCCCAGGCCTCGACACAGCGGAAGCGATAGATACGTTCCTCCTGCGGGATCTTTGCAAAGATATCCTCCATGCCGATCTCGCCCGGGCGCTCACACTCGCCATCGACACGGACGGTCCAGGGAGAGGTCTTCAGGGTATGGGCGTGTCGTGCCGGATCCCGCTTGTCGGTGCCGAATTCATAGAAGTTGTTATAGCCGGTGGCATCGGCGTAATCATTGACGGTGAGACCCCTGCCATAGCCGGTCTCGCGCACCCCTGGAATCGTCGGTTGCTTGCCCGGTCCGCTCACCAGTGCCGCAGCCTGGCCTGTGGCCAGTCCGATCCCGGCAGCACCGGCCAGCTTCATCAGGCGTCGTCGGTCCTCCCAGACGGCCTGTTCGGTGATCTCGGAATTTCGGATGGCGCTGCGCTTGTGGATCGGCATGCAAGGGGTCTCCTGGGTGCGTGCGGTGAAAGTCGTTATCGCTCAGAAGACCGGGTGCCACCCGGTGGATATTTCAAAGGGGTTCTCGCACCACCGCTGGATGGAGACGGTTCAGCAGGTGGCATGGCGCAAAGACACCCCGCGCCGGCGATGGCTGCCGGCGCGGGGTGTCTTCCCCCGGATGGAGCTCAGTAGTAGCGGGGCGACTCGTAGGCCCGCTGCTCCTGCCCTTCGACCAGCGGCTTGACGAAGATCTCCACCCGACGGTTGAGCTGGCGACCGGCCTCGGTGGCATTGCTGGCGCGGGGCTCACGCTCTCCCCGGCCCTCGGTGCGCAGACGGCTGGCGGGGACACCACGGCTGATCAGGTAATCCGCCACCGCGCGCGCGCGTTGCTCGGAGAGCCGTTGGTTATAGGCATCCGAGCCGACATTGTCGGTGTGCCCGACGATGTGCACCACGGTGCGGTCGTACTTGCGGATGACCTCGGCCAGCTTGTCCAGGGACGGCTTGAAGGCGGGCTTGATATCGGCCTTGCCGAAGTCGAAGGAGACTTCACTGTCCACCGTCAGCTTCAGGGTATCGTCCTTCATCCGCTCGATCTCGAGCTGATGGGCGCTGCGCTCCTGGGCCAGTGACGACTCGAAATCACGCTGCTGGTTGTCCATGTAGTGGCCGACGGCAGCGCCAGTCAGTGCACCCACGGCGGCACCGACCCACTTGCCGGAATCGTCATCGAGCTGGTGACCCAGCACGGCCCCGGCGACGGCACCCACCAGGGCACCGGTCTGGGCGCGCCGATTGGGATCATCCTGCTGCATACAACCGGCCAGCACCAACACACTGGACAGCATCACCGCCATCACACCTTTTGCAAGCTTCATCTCTTGAACTCCTTCAATCCAGCCGATTTCAAATCAAGTAACGTATGACCGGCATGTTATATCGAGGCAGCGATGACGCACAGTGCACAGTCCCACAGCTGTGACCGTCATCGCCCTATGCCCTTATTTACGACGCCACTTCCCACTGGCGTCCTGATACCAATAACCGGCATAGGCCTCTTCGACCCAGACGCGGGCGAAGGTCTTGCGGATATCCGCCTCCCATTCCGGGTGACCATTGGCACGGGCGATCTCGCGGTAGAGGGCATTCCTGTCACGATTCTCATCCGCCACCAGGCTGCGCAATCTGCCGCGTTCCTTCAGCGGAACCGCATTCAGATCACGTACCGCCACCAGGCCATTACGATCAAATCCAATGGCACCACTGCGATAGTAGGGCGCCAAGTCCGAACTGCGGCGCGACATGGAGGCACGCAGCCGGCTGATCGCCGGGGTATTGATATTGATGTCCGCCTCACCGGCGGCATGCGCAGCCGGCACCAGCCAGTTGAGCACCGCCTCGGCGTACCGTGCCGCATCCGGCCGCTGATCGCCACGCTGTGACTGCCTGTCATCGGGCGCTGCGGGCGGCTGCTTTTCCGGCCCGGGTTCGGCAGCCGGCTTTTCGGCACCGAGGGCCTCGCGCACGATGGTCCGCGCGGCCTCTTCCGCCGCCGCTGCGGGGAAATAGATGTTGATGGTGACGCAGGCGGTGAGCAACAGGCTCATCATCGGCAGTGAAAGCAGGCGTTTGTTCATCGGTCTTCTCCTTCAGGCCTCAGTGCTGGACCTGGACTCCCTCGAAACGGATATTCTTCAGTCGATCCACCAGGTCGCGCCAGGCCACCCGCCGGTTGCGGCCGACCACGTCGATCCGCGGCAGGCCACGCCCGCGCACCAGATAATAACCGCCACCGGGGTGAGGCATGCCATCCAGTTCGGCATTCTGCCCCGCCAGCCTGACCACGAGCAGGATACGATCGTAGGCGAAATCCTCGAAAAAGCGCAAAAACGTCCCCGACAGTCCGACCGCGACGCCATTGCCCAGCTCGGTCAGGTTCTCCACCGCACGCTGGCTGATGCGGCGCGGTGGACCGGCGCCCCCTTCGGGGGAATGGAATCGGGCCTCAAAGCGGCTCGGCTGCCAGCCGACCAGCTGCAGTCCCTTCACCTCGCCGTCCAGCAGGCCGGTGATGCGCCCGAAGGAAAAGGTCCGGGTCAGCTGCTCCAGGTCCAGACCGCGCAGTCGGGCATCCGCTTCCAGCACCGGTACCGGCCCGAGCGGGTCGCGCAGCGTCAGATCGGTAATGCGGATCTCGCCGCCCAGCGCCTCGGCGCTCAACTCGCCCCCCAGGCGCATCACGCCCTGCCGGTAGGAGAGACCCGGGATATGGCCATTGAGTTCCCCGCTGATGGTCGGCCAGTCCAGACGTTGACTGAGCGACATCAGCGACAGGTGTGACAACTCGGCGGATGCCTGCCAGGCGATCCCCGGCCCATCGAGCAGGCCGGTGAGTGCGAAAGACTGCAACCGTGCCTCGCCCTCCAGCAGTGGCACCACCATCGGCCCGCTCAGTGTCAGCCGGTCGCCCTGGGCGAGAAAATCCACCGCCGTCGCGCCCAGATCGATGCTGTAGAGATGGGCGGAGCGGGTGGTCAGACGGGAGGCGGGCGACTCGCCCTGGCGCTGCCAGTTCAGTTCACCGTCGAGCCCGGCGACGCCGAAGCGCCCCGGATTATCGTCCACGTGGACTTCATCGAACCGCACCGCCAGCATCGACGGGCCCCGGTCATCCAGCCGCAAACGGATGCCGGCCCCGCCCGCCATCGCCACGTCATCCAGTGCACTACCGAGCAGCAGGGGCTGCAGAAGCCTTGGATAGGCGCTCTCCAAATTGGGCAGCGTCAGGTCGAGTACCAGCTGACGGTGCCCTGCCCCGCCCAGCCCAAGCCGGCCATCGACCCGCGCCTCCAGCAGTCCCGGCCAATGCAGCCTGGCCGCACCCAGTTCCAGGTCGCCCAGCGTGTCACGGCTGTGGAAACCGCTGCGTAGTGTCACCGCCTGCTCGCCGACCTCCAGGAACACCGGGTCGCTATACAGCTGACCCGCGCTCAATGTCGCGCGCAGCTGTCCCCGCCACTCTCCGGCATCCGCCTGCCCCTGCAGGTCGCCATGCAGCGCCAGCCCCTCGGCGGCCTGCAGACCATCGGGATCGCTGTACGCGAGGTCCTGACCCATGACCGACAGCTTCAGCCGCTGCAGCGCGCCCCCCTCGCCGACCAGCGACAACCCGGCATCGATGCGGCCATCGATACGCCAGCCGGCGGGCACGCCCAGGGCGGGCACCAGCGCAGCCAGCCGCCCGGGCTGCAGCCGGTGGGCCTTCAGCTCACCGCGCCAGCCGTTTCCATCGGACTCGAAGTGCCCGCTGACGCGGCCCCTGGCCAGGCGCAGGCCGGAGAAGTCGAGCCGCCAGTCGTCGGCGGCCTGGTAGTGCAGCTTCAGTTTGATCGCCTGCGGACCCAGCCGCTCGTCGGCCCCCTTCAGGGTGGCGGCCTCGCAGCCGTAACCGGCGCCGTCGACAGACAGCTGCGGACATTCCAGCGCCAGGTCCTCGAGGTGGACACCCAGTCCCGGCAGACGCAGGCGCGCGATCCGGCCCTGCAGCCGCAGGGGACCATCGTCGTCCTGCAGCAGACGCAGCCTGATGTCCTCGGCACTGAGGGAGTCGCCCTGGATATCGGCGATGACGAGGTCGACCGCCAGCCCGGCCCGCGCAGGCCGGGGCGCGGACACTGCAAGCCACAGCAGCGCACAGAAAAAAGCGGTGCCGAGGCACCGCCTTGTCCATCCCGGGCTGCTCAGTCCACCCATACCCGGGCGTTGCGGAACAGGCGCATCCACGGCCCGTCCTCTTCCCATCCGGCGGGGTGCCATGAGTTCTGCACCGCGCGCACCACCCGCTCCGGGTGGGGCATCATGATGGTGACGCGGCCATCGGTGCTGGTGAGCCCGGTGATGCCCTCCGGCGAACCGTTCGGATTCGCGGGATAACGGCTGGCCACGCTGCCGTCGTTCTCGATATAGCGCACCGCCACCTGGCCGCGCGCGCGCTCCAGGTGGTCGTGATCGCGGAACTCGGCGCGGCCCTCGCCGTGCGCCACGGCGATGGGCATCCGCGAACCGGCCATGCCGGCGAGCAGCAGCGACGGCGACTCGACCACCTCGGTCATGACGAAGCGGGCCTCGAACTGCTCGGAGCGGTTGCGCACGAAATGCGGCCAGTGTCCGGCGCCGGGGATCAGTTCCTTGAGGTTCGACAGCATCTGGCAGCCGTTGCAGATGCCCAGCGCGAAGGTGTCGGCACGCTCGAAAAAGGCCTGGAACTGGTCACGGGCGCGGGCATGGAACAGGACCGACTTGGCCCAGCCCTCACCGGCGCCGAGCACGTCGCCGTAACTGAAGCCGCCACAGGCCACCAGGCCCTTGAAGGATTCCAGGCCGGCCCGGCCAGCGAGGATGTCGGACATGTGCACGTCCACGCACTCGAAGCCGGCCTTGTGGAAGGCGGCCGCCAT
>JANTHH010000129.1 GCA_024762485.1 Chromatiales bacterium | reverse complement strand
AGGCCGGCCATGGCATGGGCCATGCTGCCCAGATGCACCGGGATGTGCGCCGCCTGGGCGCACAGTTCACCATCGGCATCGAACACGGCACAGGAGTAATCAAGGCGATCGCGGATGTTGGGCGAAAAGGCCGCGTTGCGCAGGGTCAGGCCCATCTCGTCGCAGACCGCCTCGAGGCGACTGGCGAAGATGTTGAGTTCCACGGGGTTCATGGTCTTGCACTATCCATCATGCACGGTTACCTGCCAAGGGGCCTGGCCTGGGGCCGGGGAACACTCCGTGCCGGCCCTGTCCACCTGCGCCCTCATATTTACTGCCATCTCGAACGCAGTGAGCGATCTTTCCTCGTCTGCCGGATCAATCCAGCAGATTTCTCCCTGCGGTCGAAATGACAAGGAATGTGGGTGGTTGGTGTGTGAGGCTTCGCCTTGCACGGGGCCTTCCCTCCCAACCCTGGCAGCTTTTCGCGCCAGCCCAGTTAAACCGCGGGTTTGAATTTATTGTCATCTCGAACACAGTGAGCGATCTTTCCCTGCCTGCCGGATCAAGCCATCAGATTTCTCCCTGCGGTCGAATTGACAAGGAAGGTGGTGATTGGTGCGTATGTTCCTGAGCGTGTGCCGGGCTTTTTCGTCAAAGCCGACCTGTTTCACTGGCTAACACATTGCCTCAGGCATCATCGAAACAAGCCCCAAAGTCGACATCGGTGCGCTGTGCCGATTGCACCTCAGGCATCTGGGTCTTAGAATCCAGCCATTCGCATTACCCCAGCATATTTATCAAGTACTAAGCAGCGCCGACTTGGAGTCAATGAAATGAAGCACGAACTGCCCGCCCTCCCGTATGCCGAAGATGCCCTGGCACCGGTGATCTCTGCCGAGACCATCAGCTACCACTACGGCAAGCACCACCAGACCTACGTCAACAACCTGAACAACCTGATCCCGGGCACCGAGTTCGAGGATCTGTCGCTGGAAGACATCATCAGGAAATCCTCCGGTGGCATCTTCAACAACGCCGCCCAGGTGTGGAACCACACCTTCTACTGGAACTGTCTCACTCCCAACGGCGGCGGCACCCCCGCTGGCGCATTGGCCGAGGCCATCGACAAGGCCTTCGGTTCCTTCGATGCCTTCAAGGAGGCCTTCAACAAGTCCGGCGCCACCAACTTCGGTTCCGGCTGGACCTGGCTGGTGAAGAACAGCGATGGCAGCGTGGAGATCGTCAACACCAGCAATGCCGGCACACCCCTGACCACCGACAAGACGCCGCTGCTGACGGTGGACGTGTGGGAGCACGCCTATTACATCGACTACCGCAATGCCCGCCCCAAATATCTGGAAGACATCTGGGGTCTGGTCAACTGGGATTTCGTCGCCCAGAACTACCAGGGCTGAGCACCCATGCTGCCGGTGAGGCAGCAGCCACAACTCCTCAGCGATACCGGCCCTCCCCGTAAACGGGGAGGGCTGTTTTGCGAGAGAGACACCGCCCACCGAAAGGGCGGCCCCTTGGATAAGTCGTCAATTGAAATAACAAACAACCACCGGAGGAAACCATGAACCCATTGAAATCCCTGTCTGGCACCACCATCGCCGGCATCGTCCTGGCACTGATCATGACCGTCGCCCTGAGCAGCGGCCAGGGCAGCAACCCGCTCGAGTTCGTCGTCTGGCTGCACGTCATCCTCGGTGTGATGTGGATCGGCCTGCTCTACTACTTCAACTTCGTCCAGGTGCCTGCCGTCGGTCAGGCGCTGGCCGATGGCGATCCCGGCCCCGCCGCCATCAACAAGTACGTTGCACCGCGCGCGCTGCTGTACTTCCGCTGGGCGGCGCTGCTGACCTGGCTTACCGGCCTCAGCGCGCTGGCGCAGCTGGGCGGTGGCCACCAGGGCATCATCGACGCCTTCCTGCTGTCCAACGGCATGGCGGTGATCGGTGTCGGCGCCTGGCTGGGCACCATCATGCTGTTCAATGTCTGGGTACTGATCTGGCCCAACCAGAAGAAGATCCTCGGCATGAAGGAGGCCACCCCGGAGGAGATCGCCAAGGCCAAGGTCGTTGCCCTGATGGCCTCGCGCACCAACACCATGCTCTCCATTCCCATGCTGCTGGGCATGACCGCCCACGCTCACGGCCTGCCGTTCTAACCACTGGCAACACCCTGAGCACGAGGAAACCCGGCTGTTTGGCCGGGTTTTTTTGTTTCGCTCACCGGCAGAGGGGGCTTGCACTCGTCCTTCTATGGGGCTAAGTTTCGTCCTTTGCTGAATTGATCGGCAGTCTTGCGGTGGAGGTAGTCCCCGTCACCGGGACTGCCTTTATTGTTTTCAGGCCCCTGTAAATCCTATGAATGACGCCCTCATGGCCACCTACAACCGGTTGCCCGTGACCTTCACCCGTGGTGAAGGTGCAAGACTCTGGGATACCGATGGCAAGACTTATCTCGACGCCATCAGCGGTATTGCCGTGTGCAACCTCGGCCACGCCCATCCGGCCATCACCACCGCCGTCTGCGAGCAGGCCGGCCAGCTGGTGCATACCTCCAATATCTATGGCATCGCGCGACAGGAAGAACTGGGCGCGGCACTGACCCGGCTGTCGGGCATGGAGCGGGTGTTCTTCGGCAATTCAGGTGCCGAAGCCAACGAGGCGGCCATCAAGCTGGCGCGCCTGTATGGCCATCGCAAGGGCATCGACAACCCGGCCATCGTGGTGATGGAGAACAGCTTCCACGGCCGCACCATGGCCACCCTGAGCGCCACCGGCAACCGCAAGGTGCACGCCGGCTTCGAACCGCTGGTGCAGGGCTTCGTGCGTGTGCCCTACGACGATGTGGATGCGGTGCGCGCGGTGGCCGAAAACCAGTCGAACGTGGTGGCGGTACTGGTGGAACCGGTGCAGGGCGAGGGCGGCGTGAACATCCCCGCCGCCGACTACCTCAACCAGCTGCGCGCCCTGTGCGACGAGCACGACTGGCTGCTGATGCTGGACGAGATCCAGACCGGCATGGGCCGCACCGGCCAGCCCTTCGCACACCAGCACAACGACATCCGGCCCGACGTGATGACCGTGGCCAAGGCCCTGGGCAACGGCGTGCCCATCGGCGCCTGCCTGGCCAGCGGCGAGGCCGCCGGACTGTTCGCCCCCGGCAACCACGGCTCCACCTTCGGCGGCAACCCGCTGGCCTGTGCCGCGGGCCTGGCCGTCTGCAACACCATGGAGGGCGAGCAGCTCTGGCAGCGTGCCGGCGTACTCGGCCAGCGACTGCAGGATGGCTTCCGCCAGGCGCTCGACGGCCTTGAGGGCGTGCGCGAGATCCGCGGCCTGGGCCTGATGATCGGCATCGAGCTTGAAAAACCCTGCGGTGAACTGGTTGGCCAGGCACTGGCCGCCGGCCTGCTGATCAATGTCACGGCCGACAGCGTGGTCCGCCTGCTGCCGCCGATGATCCTTTCCGACGACGAGGCCGACGAGCTGATCGCCGGACTCAGCACACTGATTCGCAAATTTCTCTCCGCCCAGTAGTCCCCCTCGGGCGAGGACCCCATGCCATGGATAATTCGCACAAACAGCCCCGTCATTTCCTCACCCTGTTGGACCTGACCCCGGAGGAGCTTCGCGGGCTGGTCCGGCGCGCCAGTGAGCTCAAGGCCATCCAGCACCGCGGTGACATCCACGAGTCGCTGCGCAACAAGGTGCTGGGGATGATCTTCGAGAAGTCCTCCACCCGCACCCGGGTCTCCTTCGAGGCCGGCATGGCGCAGCTCGGCGGTTCCGCCCTGTTCCTGTCGCCTCGCGACACCCAGCTGGGCCGCGGCGAACCCATCGAGGACACCGCCCGGGTGCTCTCGCGCATGGTGGACGTGATCATGATCCGCACCTTCGAGCACGAGAAGGTCGAACGCTTCGCCGCCCATTCCCGGGTGCCGGTGATCAACGGTCTGACCGACCTGGTGCACCCCTGTCAGCTGCTGGCCGACATGCAGACCTGGCATGAGCATCGTGGCGACATCAAGGGCCGCACCGCCGTCTGGGTGGGCGATGGCAACAACATGTGCCATTCCTACATCAATGCCGCCCGCCAGTTCGATTTCCAGCTGCGCATCGCCTGTCCCGAAGGCTATGATCCCGACCCGGCGATACTCGAACCCGCCGCCGACCGTTGCGAGATCGTGCGCGATCCCATGGCCGCAGCCGCCGGCGCCGACCTGATCGTCACCGATGTCTGGGCCAGCATGGGCCAGGAAGAAGAGCAGGCCAGGCGCGAGGCGGCCTTCGCCGGCTACCAGGTCACCGCCGCGATGATGGCCGAGGCCAAACCGGATGCACTGTTCATGCACTGCCTGCCGGCACACCGCGGTGAGGAGGTGGCAGCCGAGGTCATCGATCGTCCCGACAGCGTGGTGTGGGACGAGGCCGAGAACCGCCTGCACGCCCAGAAGGCGCTGCTCGAATTCCTGCTCGCCAAAGGGTGACACAGTCCCGGCACCCCATCGCACCCGATTGGGTATCATTGGCTGTGAACCAGAATCCCACGGCGCCCCCTCCATGCCGCTACTGAAAGTCGATCGCATCAGCTGCCGCTACGGTGACCAGACCGTGGTCAGTGATCTCAGTTTCCACGTCAACCGTGGCGAGATCGTCAGCCTGCTCGGACCCAGTGGTTGCGGCAAGACCACCGCGCTGCGCGCCATCGCCGGCTTCGAGCCCATCCACGGCGGCAAGATACTGATCGACCAGCAGACCGCCTCGGACGCCGGCTTCATCGTGCCGCCCGAGTCACGCCGCATCGGTATGGTGTTCCAGGACTATGCCCTGTTCCCACACCTGACGGTGCGCGACAACATCGGCTTCGGCCTGCGCAAGCTCAAGCCCGGCGAGCGTGACGAGCAGGTCCAGCATCTGCTGGAGGCCACCCGCCTGCAGTCCCTGGGCGAGCGCTATCCCCACGAACTGTCGGGCGGCCAGCAGCAACGGGTGGCGCTGGCCCGCGCCCTGGCGCCGCGCCCCGAACTGCTGCTGATGGACGAGCCCTTCTCCAACCTCGACGTGGACCTGCGCGAACGCCTCAGCCACGAGGTGCGCGACATCCTCAAGCGCGAGGGCATCACCGGCATCCTGGTCACCCACGACCAGCACGAGGCCTTCGCGGTCTCCGACAAGATCGGCGTCATGCACGCAGGCGAGATCCTGCAGTGGGATACGCCCTACAACCTCTACCACGAACCCAACAGCCGTCAGGTGGCCGACTTCATCGGCCAGGGCCGGTTCATCACCGGCCGGGTAGTCAACCCCGAGACCTTCGACACCGCACTCGGCCAGCTGGAGGCCAACCGCTCCTGCACCGAGGGGGTCGGCAAGTCGGTGGACCTGCTGATCCGCCCCGACGATATCGTCCCCGATCAGCAAGGCGACATCGAGGCCACCATCATCGACAAGGCCTTCAAGGGCGCCGAGACCCTCTACACCCTGCAACTGGCCAGCGGTGACACCCTGCTGTCACTGTTCCCCAGCCATCACGAACACCAGACCGGCGAGCAGGTGCGCGTACGCCTCGAGGCCGAACACCTCATCTGCTTCCCTCAACCCGAATAGCAAGGCAGTCAAGCCCATGAACGTCATCCTCAAGATCGCACTGTTCACCCTGATGATCACCATCGGCGGCAACGCCCTGGCGGAGACCCGCTATGTCACCGACCAGCTGAAGATCACCCTGCGCAGCGGCGAGAGCTCGAAACACAAGATCCTGCGCATGCTGCCCAGCGGCACCCCGCTGGAGGTCATAAGCAGCAATCCGGAAACCGGCTACAGCCGCGTACGCACCCCCGGTGGCACCGAGGGCTACGTGCTAACCCGTCAGCTGCTGCGACAACCGGTCGCCCGCGACCAGCTCGCCAAGCTGCAGCAGGAGGTGAATGCCTTGAAAAAGGCGCCGGGTGAGCTCAGCAAGGAGGTCGCCGATCTGAAGGCAAAGCTGTCTGCCCTGCAGGCCGAGCACAAGACCCTGCAGCGCGAGAAGCAGGCAGTGGAGCAGGAACTGGTGTCGCTGCAGCGCACCTCGTCCAACGCCGTGCGCATCGCCAACGAGCGCAACAGCCTGCGCAAGCAGGTGGCCGAACTGACCGAGCAGAATGCGCAGCTGAAGCAGGAGAACCAGGAGCTGAGCAACACCAGTCTGCAGAGCTGGTTCATGGTCGGCGCCGGCGTGCTGGCGGGGGGTATCGTGCTGGGCTTGATCCTGCCGAACCTGCGGGTGCGGCGGAAGCGCAGTTCCTGGGATTCGCTGTAAGGGGGAAAAATGGAGGAGCCAGAAATCTGAACTGCGCACCCTTGTCGCCTAGATTTTTAGCGAGTAATCCTCATCCGTCGAGGTGAGGTTGCAATTATAGAAGGGATCGATGAGTGCCTCTTCCTTATGCTTCTTCAGGAACAGTTTCTTCTCTTTTTGCTGCTGGCGTCGTTTGATCGATGAGTCGTTATTGCCCCGACTTAATGATTCATGGTGGTAGAGTTCAGCAAAGGGTGTAAAGACATTTTGATAGCCGGTCTTGCGGATTCGGGTGCATAAGTCGAGGTCGTTATAGGCGACCTTGAACATGCAATCAAATCCGTCGATCTCATCGAATATTTCCCTTCGCAAGAGGAGGCAGGCAGCTGTGACGGCTGCAGTATTTCTCCTGATATTGGGTAGGTTGTAGTAACCAATCGTGCCTCGCTGTAAGTGGCGGTGCGAGTGCCCGGCTATATCCCATAGCCCTACAGTAACGCCCGCGTGCTGAATGGTCTCGTCCGGGTAATACAGCCTGGCACCGATGCAGCCGTTTTCCGGCTGACAGGCCAGGCTCACCATCTCGTCCAACCAGTCTGGGGTGATGACCTCGGTGTCGTTGTTCAGCAGGCCGATGATCTCCCCTTTCGCCTGTGCTGCGGCGAAGTTGTTGATCGCCGAGTAGTTGAACGGGTGGTCATAAGCCAGTACGCGCACGCGCGGTGTGGCTGCCAGTTCATCCAGGTAGGCGAGGGTGGCGGGATCGCTGCTCTGGTTGTCCACCACCAGGATCTCGTAGTCCGGGTAGTCGGTACGTTCCAGGATGCTGTCGATGCAGGTCCGCAGCACGGCATGATGATCCCGCGTCGGGATGATGAGGCTGACCAGGGGCTGCGGGTGTGGGTAGTCGACACGGTAACAATAGTGTTCCTGGCAGGCACGCACCCGGGTCCCGGGCACATCCTGCTGCAGCTGCTTTTCCAATGCAGCGCGCCCGGTCTCGCCCGGGTAGAGCGAGGCAGCGAGTGCCCGATCGTCGATGTCGGCCGGGGCGTGGTGGTGATAAAGCACCCGGGCGATATGGCCGATGCGCCCATCGCCGGCCAGGGTGGTGCAGCGCAGCAGCAGGTCGTATTCCTGCGCCTCGCCCGCCCTGGCGTCAAGGCCGCCGGCGCGAACCACGAGGTCGCCCGCGAGGAAGCAGGGACGCTGGATGTAGTCGTGGCTGCGCAGTTGCTCGGGGTTCCAGTCCGGCTTGAAGTGGGGATGATGGCGCTTGCCGGTTTCGTCGATTCGGTCGTCATCCGCGTACACCACCTGCCAGTCGGGGTGGTCGTCGATGGCGGTGGCGATCGCCAGCAGGGCATCGGGGGCGAGGGCGTCGTCGCCTCCGATCACAGCGATGTAGTCGCCTTCGGCAAGCGCCAGCGCCGCCCCCGGCAGGGCCTCGATTGCGTCGTGCGAGGCCACAATCCTCACTCGCTCGCCAAGGCCAGGCCACTGGAGTCCGTCCTCCATCCCGGCTGGACAGGCAATGCACAGTTCCCAGTGCCTGTAGGTCTGCTGCTGCAGGCTGTCCAGCAGCCGCTGCAGGCGTGTCACGTCGTA
>JANTHH010000128.1 GCA_024762485.1 Chromatiales bacterium | reverse complement strand
CGGAACTTGCGCGACAGCAGCACATAGGTCGCACCGGTGCCGCCGTCCCAACGCGGCGCACTGGTGAAGGCGAGCACCGCGTCGAGCTGCTGCAGCCACTGGTTGGTCTTCTGCTTCAGCACCGGTTGCTGGTCTGCCGAGTTCCGGCCCTTGCCATGGATGATGCGCACGCAGCGCCGCTGCGCCTGCAGGCTCTGGCTGATGAAGCGGGCGAAGGCGGTACGGGCATCGCTGACGCGCATGCCGTGCAGGTCGAGGGTGGCCTCGGGCTCGATGACGCCCCGGCGCAGGTCCTGGTAGACCCGGTGCTGCACGCCGGGGCGCATGAAATCGAGAAATTCGCCGGTCTCGATGTTGAGATCCGCCAGGCCTTCGTCCTTCTCGTCACCGACTGGCAGGTTGAGTGGTTCGGGGCGGCGCCTGGCCTTGTAGGGCTCTGCCTTGTCCTGCTGCAGGGGCTGCACGTCGCCCATGGCGTCGCGGAACAGGTCGAGGTCGTCTTCGGGCGGTTCGTGGTTCATGGGACTATTTGAGCCGCTCGCGGCGGCAGGTTCAAGGTGAGGCCGGTTGGTCTTTGCAGTATAGTTGTGCCGATGCAGCGGGCGGCAACGCCGGCATGTGCCGCCCCGAGACAGGATTGATTCCACCCCACCCATGCATATTCTGCTGAGCAATGACGATGGTTACCAGGCCCCGGGTCTCGCGGCGTTGGCCGATGCCCTGTCTTCTGTCGCACGGATAACCGTGGTGGCGCCGGACCGCGATCGCAGCGGCGCCAGCAATTCGCTGACGCTGGAGACGCCGTTGCGCGCCCGGCACCAGCAGAACGGCTTCATCAGTGTCGAAGGCACGCCCACCGACTGTGTGCACCTGGCGATCACCGGCCTGCTCGATGAGGAACCGGATATGGTGGTCTCCGGCATCAATGCAGGTGCCAACATGGGGGATGACGTGCTCTATTCCGGCACCGTGGCGGCGGCCACCGAGGGCCGTTTTCTCGGCCTGCCGGCGATCGCTGTGTCGATCAACAGTCATGCACCAAAGCACTTCGCTGCTGCCGCCCGGGTGGCACGGGAGCTGGTCGAGCGGCTTCGCGCGCGACCGCTGGCGGCGGACAGCATCCTCAACGTCAATGTGCCCGATCTGCCCTATGCGGCATTGCAGGGATTGCAGGCGACACGCCTGGGTCACCGGCACAAGGCAGAGCCGGTGGTGAAATCGGAGGACCCGCGCGGTCGCCCCATCTACTGGGTCGGCCCGGCGGGCCCGGAGCAGGATGCCGGGCCGGGTACCGACTTCCATGCCCTGCGCCAGGGAGCGGTCTCCGTTACCCCCCTGCAGGTGGATCTGACCCGGCACCAGGCCCTTCCAGTCCTTGGCGACTGGCTGGCGGACTGATCCATGCCGGGCGCTCATCACGGTATCGGCATGACCTCGCGACGCACCCGCGAGCGGTTGATCAGTCAGCTCCGGGAAATGGGGGTGAGCGATCCACAGGTGCTGGAGCGCATGCGCGAGACGCCGCGGCATCTCTTCGTCGATGAGGCCCTGGCCAGCCGTGCCTACGAGAACACTGCACTGCCCATCGGTCACAACCAGACCATCTCCCAGCCCTATACGGTGGCACGCATGACCGAGGCATTGCTTGAAGGCGGGCCGCTGGAGACGGTGCTGGAGGTGGGTACCGGCTCGGGTTACCAGACAGCGGTACTCGCACCACTGGTGCGCCGCGTATATACGGTAGAGCGTATCGAGGCCCTGCTGGCACTGGCGCGTCAGCGCTTCCGTTCCCTTGATCTGCGCAATATCCGCACCCGTCACACCGATGGTGGCATGGGGTTGCCGAACTACGCCCCCTTCGACGGCATCATCGTCACCGCCGCACCTGCGGGGATCCCGCTGGCACTGGTCGATCAGCTCAAGCCCGCTGGACGGATGGTGCTGCCCATCGGTGACAGCAAGGCGCAGGCCCTGTTGCGGGTGACCAAGACGACGCGCGGCTACGACAAGGAGTTGCTGGAAGAGGCCAGCTTCGTGCCGTTGCTGGGGGGCGTGCAGTAGTGCGTATCTTCTCCGCGCTCTATACCCGTGTGATGCAGTGGGCACGCCATCGTCACGCCCCCTGGTACCTGGCGGCGCTGAGCTTTGCCGAATCGTCCTTCTTCCCGGTGCCGCCGGACGTGATGCTGGCACCAATGAGCCTGGCGCGGCCCAACCGGGCACTGACGCTGGCTGCGCTCACCACGGCGGCGTCGGTGGTCGGCGGGTTGCTCGGCTATGCCATCGGCTTCTATGCGCTGCAGTGGGTCGAGCCGTTGCTGGTGGATGCCGGTTATTACGAAAAATATCTGCAGGTCCGCGAGTGGTTTGGCGAGTGGGGTTTCTGGGCCATTTTCATCGCCGGCTTCTCGCCGATCCCCTACAAGCTGTTCACCATTTCCGCCGGCGCCCTGTCCATGGCCCTGCTGCCCTTTGTCGTGGCCTCTCTGGTCGGCCGCGGTCTGCGTTTCTTCCTGGTGGCCGGATTGATGGCCTGGGGGGGCGAGCGCATGGAGCGACGACTGCATCACTATATCGATGCCCTGGGCTGGTTGACGCTGTTGGTCGTGGCAGTGATAGTGATCGTATACAAGCTGTAAAAGGGATTGCCGACTCGGATGCAGCGGCCCGTCTGTCAACATGCCGGAACCTACTGCAGGTTCGCAACATTGCTGTTGGTGTTGCTGTTGGCCGGTTGCAGCAGCAGCTGGAAGGCGCCGCTGGAGGTGCGCGATCAGCGTCCCGTCAGCCAACCGACCTATAGCCCGCTCTCAGGCACCAGTTACCGGGTGCGCAAGGGCGATACCCTCTATGCCATCGCCTGGCGGAGTGGCAGGGACTTCAGGCAGCTGGCACGTTGGAACGGCCTCTCTTCCCCCTACACCATCTACCCTGGACAGACCCTGCGCCTGACCGCACCGCCGCAGCGCACCACCTCTGCCAAGAAGGCGAAGCCCGCGGGCACCACGGCAAAGAAGAAGTCCTCCAGCAAGCCGGCGGCGCGCGCGGCTGCCCCGGCGCCGGCGAAGAAGACAAGCCCCCGCAAGTCGTCAGCCAGCGGGTCGCTGCGTTGGGCATGGCCGACCGACGGGCGGGTGATCAGCACGTTCCAGGCTAACGACCATACGCGCCAGGGCATCAAGATCAGCGGCAGGGAAGGGCAGCCGGTGAAGGCAGCCGAGGGTGGCAAGGTGGTCTACAGCGGCAGTGGACTGGTCGGTTATGGTCGGCTTATCATCATCAAGCATAACGATAAGTACCTCAGTGCGTATGGACACAACCGCCGGTTACTGGTCAAGGAAGGGGAACAGATTGTCAGGGGTCAGCGCATCGCCGAGATGGGCCGATCCAATGATGGTAAGCCGGTCCTGCACTTTGAAATCAGACGGGTTGGTAAACCGGTCGATCCCCTGCGGCTGTTGCCGCGGCGATAGGGTGGGCCATGTGATTGTTTCCAGGGTGATGCGCCGCGATGAGCCGGACCCGACAATCTAAGGAGGTAACTTGATGCCGCCCAAGCGCACCGAGGAGGATGGCGCTGTCATCGAGCCCAAGACGCCGCTCGATGATATCGAGCAGACCGCTGAGCCCGAGGCGGCATCGAAGGCCGCCGGGAAGACGACTTACGAGGCGGGTGATGTGCCCGACAGTCAGCTCGATGCCACCCGCCTGTACCTGAGTGAGATCGGGGCATCCAAGCTGCTCACGGCCGAGGAGGAGGTTTATTTCTCCCGCCTGGCACAGAAAGGCGACATGGCTGCCCGACGGCGGATGATCGAGAGCAATCTCCGGCTGGTGGTGAAGATCGCCCGCCGTTACATGAATCGCGGACTGGCGCTGCTTGATCTCATCGAAGAGGGCAATCTCGGCCTCATCCGTGCGGTGGAGAAGTTCGACCCCGAGCGGGGCTTCCGTTTTTCCACCTATGCCACCTGGTGGATCCGCCAGACCATCGAACGCGCCATAATGAACCAGACGCGGACCATCCGGCTTCCGATCCACGTGGTCAAGGAGATCAACGTCTACCTGCGTGCGGCACGGCAGCTGACCCAGCAACTCGATCACGAGCCCAGTGCCGACGAGATCGCCAACCTGCTCGACAAGCCGATCAGCGAGGTCAAGCGCATGCTCGGCCTGAACGAGCGGGTGACCTCGGTGGATACGCCCTACGGGAAGGACGCCGACAAGCCCCTGCTCGACAGTCTGCCGGACGACAAGGCAGAGGACCCGGCAGATCACCTGCAGGTGGACGGCATCAACGCCCACCTCGACGAATGGCTGAGCAAGCTCAACGAAAAGCAGCGTGAGGTGGTGGAGCGCCGCTTCGGCCTGCACGGCTACGAGAACTCCACACTCGAACAGGTGGCGAACGAGCTCGGGGTGACCCGCGAACGCGTCCGCCAGATCCAGATGGATGCGCTGAAGCGGCTGCGGGTGATCCTCGAACAGGAAGGCTACTCGGTAGACGCCATCTTCAAGTAATCGTCATTGAGCAGGGGCACAGGTGGCCAAGCGCACACTTTTCATCGTTTCTGACCGCACCGGGATCACGGCAGAGACGCTCGCCCATACCCTGCTGACCCAGTTCGACCTGCCGGTCGAGGCAAAGCGGGTTTTCCCGTTCTGCGACAGCGAGGAAAAGCTCCAGGCTGTGGTCGAGGCCATCGCTGCCGTGACGACGCAGGACGCGCAGCCGCCCGTGGTGTTCTCTTCCCTGGTCGATCCCGCCCACCGCGCACTCCTGGCGCAGGCCAATGCGCCGGTGCTCGACTTCTTCGAGGTCTTCATCCCGCGTCTGCAGGAGGTGCTGCAGCAGGATGCCCAGCAGAAAGCGGGCCTCAGCCACGGCATGGGCAATACCAGTGCTTACGAACAGCGGATCGAGGCGGTGAACTTCGCGCTCGGTACCGACGATGGCCTGCGGCTCAATGCCTTCAGTCAGGCCGATGTCATACTCGTGGGGGTGTCCCGCTCGGGCAAGACGCCGATCTGTCTCTACCTGGCCATGCACTATGGCATCCTGGCCGCCAATTACCCGCTGACCGAGGAGGATCTGCACACCGATGCGCTGCCGCAGCCACTGCAGCGGGTGAAGGACAAGCTGTTCGGCCTGACCATCGACTTGCCGCGGCTGCAGGCAATACGCCAGCAACGCAGACCGGGTTCAGACTATGCCTCGGCACAGCGCTGCCGACGGGAACTGTCGGCAGCGGAACAGATGTTCGAGGTCAACGGACTGCCGAGCATCAACGCCACCGCGATGTCGATCGAGGAGATCGCCGCCGCCATCATGCATCGCCAGGGCCTGCAGCGACGGCTGTAGGCTCAGGTGATGACGTCCGGTTTTTCGCGCCCGGTGCGGGCGTGGATCTCCGCGAGGCTGTCGGCCGCCTCGATCAGCGGGGCCAGCACGGTCTGGGTGTCCTCGTGCAGACGATCGACATCGGCGACGAAGTCCTCGATATAGACCCGCAGGGTCGCCCCCTCGGTGCCGGTTCCCGAGAGTCGGTAGACGATGCGCGCGCCACCCTCGAGACCGATGCGGATGCCCTGGTGGTGGGTGACGCTGCCGTCGACCGGGTCGGTGTAGGTGAAGTCATCGGCATAGCTGATCGACCGTCCTGCCAGCTGCCGGCCCGGCAGCTCGTCGAGCATGCCGCGCAGGCGTTCAACGAGCGCATCCGCGGCGGCCTTGTCGACGCCTTCATAGTCATGACGGCTGTAGTAGTTGCGGCCGAACCGCTTCCAGTGGCCCTCGACGATCTGCAGCACGGACTGCCCCTTGACGGCCAGCAGGTTGAGCCAGAACAGCACGGCCCACAGGCCGTCCTTCTCCCGCACGTGATCCGAGCCACTGCCGAAGCTCTCTTCGCCGCACAGTGCAATCAGTCGTGCATCGAGCAGGTTGCCGAAGAATTTCCAGCCGGTGGGGGTCTCGTAGTGATGGATGCCCATGGCCTCGGCGACCCGGTCCACGGCCTGGCTGGTTGGCATGGAGCGCGCCACGCCGGGGATGCCGTCGCGGTAACCGGGTATCAGATGGGCATTGGCGGTCATGATGGCCAGGCTGTCGCTCGGGGTGACAAAGATGTTGCGGCCGAGGATCATGTTGCGGTCACCGTCGCCGTCCGATGCAGCGCCGAAGTTGATCATCGGATTGCTCCAGACCGCATCGACCAGCTCGTGGGCATGGGCGAGGTTGGGGTCGGGGTGTCCGCCACCGAAGTCCTCCAGCGGGACACCGTTGATCACCGTGCCGGGCTCGGCGCCCAGCATTTTTTCCAGGATACGTTTTGCATAGGGCCCGGTGACCGCGTGCATGGCATCGAAACGCATGTGGAACAGGCCGGAGTTGAACAGCTGGTGGATGGCGTCGAAGTCGAACAGGTGAGTCATCAACTCAGCGTAATCGTCGACCGGGTCGATGACGGCGACGGTCATCTCGCCCAATTGCTGCTCACCGATCAGGTCGATATCGATCGTTCCCTCGGCGAGGATGCGGTAACCCTCGATGGTACGGGTGCGCTTGAAAATGGCCTCGGTGACCGATTCGGGGGCCGGGCCGCCGTTGGGGGTGTTGAACTTGATGCCGAAATCCGCCTCCGGTCCACCGGGATTGTGACTGGCGGAGAGGATGATGCCGCCCTCGGTCTGGTACTTGCGTATCAGGCAGGAGGCCGCCGGGGTGGACAGAATGCCGCCCTGGCCGAGCAATACCCGCTGCACGCCATTGGCGGCCGCCATGCGCAGGATCACCTGGATCGCCTGGCGGTTGTAATAACGTCCGTCACCACCGAGTACCAGGCTGCCGCCGTTGAGGGCATTCTGGGTGTCGAAGATCGCCTGGACGAAATTCTCCAGGTAATTCGGTTGCTCGAAGACCTTGACCTTCTTGCGCAGACCGGAAGTGCCCGGTCGCTGATCGTCGTACGGTGTGGTGCTGATCGTCTGGATATTCATGATGTCCCGCTGTGGATTTTTTCGCTATTTCACCACAATGGCAGAAATGGCAAAAGCAGACTTGAAAACGCCCGGGATGCCCGCATCTAGGGCATTTGCCCCTGCCGCCCGGCGCCGGGGCCGAATTTGTCTGCAAAACGAGATACCGGAGGTTGTTAGATGACTGTCGCCGCCCACAAGGAGACCCTGGATTTCCAGGCCGAGGTCAGCCAGGTGCTGAACCTGGTGATCCGTTCCCTGTACAGCAACAAGGAGATCTTCCTGCGGGAATTGATCTCGAATGCCTCGGATGCCGCCGAGAAGCTGCGCTTCGAGGCGCTGACTGACGACGCACTCTACGAGGATGACCCGGACCTGCGCATTCGTATCCTGGTGGACAAGGATGCCCGCACCCTGACCATCGATGACAACGGCATCGGTATGAGCCGGCAGGAGGTCACCGAAACCATCGGCACCATCGCCAGCTCCGGCACCAAGAAATTCCTCGAGAAACTGTCGGGTGACGAGAGCAAGGACAATCGACTGATCGGGCAGTTCGGCGTTGGTTTCTACTCGGCGTTCATCGTCGCCGACAAGGTCACGCTCACCACCCGTCGTGCCGGGCTCGGCCCAGAGCACGGTGTGCGCTGGGAATCCACCGGCGAGGGTGCCTACACCATCGAGACGGTGGAAAAGCCCGGGCGCGGGACCGAGATCGTGTTGCACCTGCGCGAGGGCGAGGACGAGTTCCTCGATCCGTGGCGCCTGCGCAGCATCATCGCCAAATTCTCCGACCATATCTCCATCCCGGTGATGATGCTCAAGGAGCAGCCGCCGGCGGAGGAAGGCGAGGAGCAGGTGACTGCCGAGGAGTGGGAGCAGGTCAACAAGGGCACTGCGCTGTGGCAGCGCAACAAGTCCGAGATCAGCGACGAGGAATACAAGGAGTTCTA
>JANTHH010000127.1 GCA_024762485.1 Chromatiales bacterium | reverse complement strand
CCCCTTTGCCTGGGCCTGGTACTCGGTAAGCAGCTGGGTGAGCTCGCGGCGCAGCCGGCGCATCGGCTCGGGCAGGTCCTCCTCGGAGGAGATGAAACCATGGAAGATGATCGGCCGGTCCAGCCCGGCGAAGGGATCGGCCGCCGAGCGCCGCGCCGCCATCACCCGCTTGATCGCCCGGGTGATGTCGTACTCGGGATTGCGCAGGCGCACGTCGAGGCGATCGTAATCCCGCAGCTTGGCCTCTATCAGCTGGCGAAAGCCCAGCCGTTCATACTGATCGCCGTACTGCAGCACGATGTCGAAATAGCTGTTGACCACCGAGGCCTGGTACTTGTCACTGACCTGGAAGGTCACCGGCCTGACGCCGTATTTCTCGCCCGCCTCGCGCTCGGCCTGGGGGTCCAGCTGGGGATCGATGAACTCCACCCGCACCCGACCGCCGCCCGCCGCGGCGTATTCCTGCAGCAGATCACGCAGCCGGGGTACCAGCGGCGCCAGCAGGGGGTGGGTGCGGGCACTGAAATAACCCCGGATCAGCAGTGGCTCATCGAGCTCGCGCAGATAGCTGCGGGTGACATCGGACAAGGAATAGACGCGGTCCTCGGTGAGATCGATGCGCCACTGCCCGAGATAGGGAACCAGGGCATTGCTGCCGAGCAGCCCCAGCACCAGTGCGGCCGTCGCCATGCGCCAGCGCCGCCGCGATGCACTGGCGGCAACGCCCTGCCAGCGCAGGCTCTCGACCGAGTAGGCCCCCAGCACCAGGAAGGCGGCACAAAGACTGAAGTAGTAATAGAGGTCACCGAGGTCGATCACGCCGCGGGCGATGGCGGCGAAGCGCGAACCGAGGCCCAGCTGCCTCAGCCATTCGCCGGTGCGGTAATCGAACAGGTCGTCGAGGGTATCGCTCCCCAGCAGGTAGAGCAGGCCGCACAGCAGCAGGGTGCCGATCAGGCTGACCAGCTGGTTGTCACTGCGGCTCGACATGAACAGTCCGATGCTGACATAGGCCGCCGCCAGCAGCAGGCTCGCCAGATAGGCGCCGGCCACCGGCCCCCAGTCGAGCGGACCCAGGGCCGCAACGGTGACCGGCAGCGGCAGGGTCAGCAGCAACGCCAGCGCCACCAGACCCAGCGCCGCGAGGAACTTGCCCAGCACCCAGCAGGCGGCCGGGACCGGCGCGGTGAGCAACAGCTCCAGGGTCCCGCTGCGGCGCTCCTCGGCCCACTGGCGCATGGTCAGCGCCGCCACCAGGAAGATCAGCAACAGGGGCATCCACTCGAACAGCGGCCGCAGGTCGGCGATGTTGCGGGAGAAAAAGGCCTCGACCCAGAAGAAGGCGAACAGCAGCACGGCAAGGAAGACGCCGAGGAACAGGTAGGCCATCGGCGAGGCGAAGAAGCCGACGAACTCACGCCGGGTGATCTGCCAGAGGCTACGACACACGGCGGGGCACCGGGCCGCTGTTGAGCTGGCGGAACAGGCTTTCGAGATCGTCGCGGCGGGGGCACAGCGCATGGACGGCGATGTCCGCCGCGGCCAGCTCGCGTGCCAGGCGCGGTGCAACGACGGTGGCCGGGGCCTCGATCTGCACCAGGTAGTCGTAAAGACCGCCATCGCCCCCGCCACGCTCCACCGCGCGCACCCCGCCGATCCCCTGCAGCAATGGCAGGGCCCGGGCCGGGGGTATCTCCAGGGTCAGCCGCAGGCCGTTGGGGGTGGTCAGCCGATCGATGCGGGCATCGAGCACCAGCTGACCGGCACGCATCATCAGCACCCGGTCGCACACCGCCTCCACCTCGGTCAGGATGTGGGTCGACAACAGCACCGTGGCATCCTGTGCGAGTTCACGCAGCAGACGACGCATCTGCAGGGTCTGACCCGGATCGAGGCCGTTGCCGGGCTCGTCGAGGATGACGATGGCCGGGCGATGGACGATGGCCTGGGCGACACCGACCCGCTGGCGGTAGCCACGCGAGAGACTGGCGATGGGCGCCAGTGCGCGGTCGCCAAGCCAGGTCCGCTCGATGACCTCGCGAACCGCGGCGGGACGCTCTGCGCTGCCCAGCCCATGCACGGCGGCCTGGTAGTCGAGATACTCCACCACGGTCATCTCCGGGTAGAGCGGGCAGTTCTCGGGGAGATAGCCGAGCTGACGCTGGCACTGGCGACGCTGGCTGTCCAGGTAACATCCTGCCAGGCGTACCCGACCGGCATCGGGTTGCAGATAGCCGGTGAGCATCTTCATCACCGTACTCTTGCCCGCGCCGTTGTGGCCGAGCAGGCCGACCAGTTCGCCGCGGGGAATACTGAAGCTGACATCCTCCACCGCGCGGGTCTGGCCGTAGTGACGGCTGAGATGTTCGACCTCGATCATGGGGCGATCACCGGCCGCCGGCCCTGCAGCCGGAGGATATGCCACCGGCACTCGGGGAAGGGAAACCAGGCGGGATCATGGGCGGTTGCAGCGGCCACAGTGGACGGTGTCGCCGCCGGCTTCAGAGGGCGGCGTCGTCTTCCTCGCCGGTACGGATGCGTATTGCCTTGTCCACTGTGGTGACGAAGATCTTGCCGTCGCCGATCTTGCCGGTGCGCGCTGCATCGGTGATCGCCTCGATGCAGCTGTCCACCTGCTCGGCGCTCACCACCACCTCGATCTTCACCTTGGGCAGGAAGTCGACCACGTACTCGGCACCGCGATACAGCTCGGTGTGGCCCCGCTGCCGTCCGTACCCCTTGACCTCGATGGCGGTCATGCCGCTGATGCCGATCTCTGCCAGTGCGTCGTGGACGTCATCCAGCTTGAAGGGTTTTATGATGGCTTCGATTTTTTTCATTGTCGGTCCTCTCGAATGCATTGCCGCCTGCTTGTGGTTGGGCGGTAGCCGGGCGGCTGATTGTACTCAGAATCCGTTGGTGATGGGGTAACGCCGGTCACGTCCGAAGGCACGGCGCGTGATCCTGACGCCCGGCGGCGCCTGACGGCGCTTGTACTCACTGTGATCCACCAGGCGGGCGATCCGCGCCACCAGTTCGGGGTCGTAACCGGCGGCGACGATCTGCGCCTCGCTCTGGTCCTGCTCGATGTAGCGCTCGAGTATGGCGTCGAGCACCGGGTAGTCGGGCAGGCTGTCCGTGTCCTTCTGATCGGGACGCAGCTCGGCAGAGGGCGGCCGGTCGATCACCACCTGCGGTATCACCGCCTGTTCGCGGTTGCGCCACTCGGCCAGCTGGTAGACCAGCGTCTTCGGCACGTCCTTGAGCGGGGCGAAGCCCCCGGCCATGTCGCCGTAGAGAGTGGCATAACCCACCGACATCTCGCTCTTGTTACCGGTGGTCAGCAGCATGCGGCCGGTCTTGTTGCTGATCGCCATCAGCACGATGCCCCGGCAGCGGGCCTGGATATTCTCCTCGGTGACATCGTTCGGCATGCCGGCGAACTTCTCCGCCAGCATGTTGAGAAAGGCATTGAAGGCCGGCTCGATGGGGATGGTGCTGTGCTCCACGCCGAGGGTATGGGCCTGCTCCAGCGCCGCCTCGTTGGACAGCTCCGCGGTGAAGCGCGAGGGCATCATCACCACCTCCACGGCACCGGCGCCGAGCGCATCCACGGCGATGGCCAGCGTCAGTGCCGAATCGATGCCGCCGGAGAGGCCGATCACCACCCCCTTGAAGCCGTTCTTGCCCACGTAGTCGCGCACCCCCAGCACCAGGGCCGCATAGACCGCCGCCTCCATGCCCAATCGCGGGGCCACGCCGCCGGGCAGCGGCTGACCGCTCGACCTGTCGATGCTCACCAGGGACAGCGCCTCCTCGAAGGCGGGCTCGCGCTGGGTCAGCCCGCCACGGGCATCGACCACGAAGGAACTGCCATCGAACACCAGCTCGTCCTGTCCACCCACCAGGTTGACATAGATGATCGACAGGCCGCTCTCGACGGCGCGTTTCTCCAGCAGTTCCTCGCGCTCCGGCGCCTTGCCCCGGTGATAGGGCGAGGCATTGAGATTGAGCAGCACCCGTGCACCCGCGCCGGCGGCCCGGGCGGCGGGCCCGCTGGCCCAGATGTCCTCGCAGATGGTGAGTCCGACCGGTACGCCGTCGAGGTCGAAGACGCAGGGCTGGTCGCCCGGCTCGAAATAGCGTTTCTCGTCGAACACGCTGTAGTTGGGCAGCAGCATCTTGCGGTACTCGGCGGCGATGGCGCCGTTGCGGATCAGGCCGGCCATGTTGAAGCGCTCGCCACCGACGATGCGCGGGTAGCCGATCACCAGGTCGATGCCGCGAACCTCGTCGCAGATCCTCGCCAGCGCCTGCTCGACCCGCTCGTCCAGCTCCGGGCGCAGCAGCAGGTCCTCGGGGGGATAGCCGGTGAGAGTCAGCTCGGGAAACACCACCAGGCGGGCACCGAGCCGGTCCCGGGCCTCACTGGCGGTCTCGATCACCCGTGAGGCGTTGGCCTCGATCGCGCCGACCAGGAAGTCGAGCTGGGCGATGGCGATGTTCAGCGTGCTGGTGGTCATCATGCTGTGTGCCCTTCGGACAGAATCCATGGGGATGCGCCGGACTGCAGCGAGCCCCGCGCGGGGGACGGCGCGGCATCGGACGATGATGCTATTCTGACACCCCTTTCAAGCAGGTTATAAGGATACACGAACTCCCGATGGGTCTGCGCTCACTCCTGTTGCTGCTGGCGCTCGGCGCCGGGTTCTGGCTGTTCCACAACTGGCGCAGACGTCTGCGGTCACAGCACCACCGCCCACCACCCGGGGAGCAAAAGATGCTGCGCTGTGCCCGCTGTGGGCTGCACGTCCCCGCCAGCGAGGCGGTGCAGCGGGACGGCCGCGATTACTGCAGCGCGGACCACGCCAGACAGGGACCGGCCGATGGGGAATGAGCGCCACAGCGGTGACACCGCCCCTCTTGCGCCGCTCCGCTCACGTGCCACCCAGCGGGGCCTGCTGACCCTCTACCTCTCCTACCGGGTGGTGCTCGCGCTGCTGCTGGCCGGGCTGCCGCTCTCCGGCATGGGACCTGCCCTGCTGGGTTCCCACGCGCCCGGCCTTTACCTGGTGGTCTCGCTGCTCTACCTGGGCATCAGCGTGCTGGCCCTGCTGTTGTTCCGCACCGGGCCGCTGGACGTGGAGAACACCAGCCATGTCGCCATCTTCAGCGACATCCTGTGCATCATCCTGATGCTGCATGCCAGCGGCGGCATCACCACCGGCCTGGGCATCCTGCTGGCGATCTCCATCGCCCTCGGGGGGCTCACCGCCAACGGCCGTGCCACCCTGCTGTTCGCCGCCCTGGCCTCGCTCGCGGTGCTGAGCGAGAGCCTCTACAGTCATCTGCACGGCGATTTCCCGCACACCGCCTATACCCAGGCGGGCCTGCTTGGCGCGGTGTTCTTCGCCCTCGCCCTGCTCACCCACTTCCTCACCCGGCGCATCCGCGAGAGCGAGCAGCTGGCGCGCCAGCGTGGCATCGACCTGGCCAACCTCACCGAACTCAACCAGCTGGTGATCGCACAGATGCAGACCGGGGTGCTGGTGCTCGACGCCCGCCAGCGCATACTCCTCAGCAACGACGCCGCACGCCGGCTGCTGCACCGCCCCGGCCCGCTGCGGGGCAGGCCGCTGCAGGCGGTGGACACGGCGCTGGCCGACGAGATCGCCAGCTGGGCCCCGGCACAGCAGTCCGCCAACCGTCGCTTCCGTCCCGACAGCGGCGGCACCGAGCTGCAGGTCCGGTTGATGTCCATCGGCCAGCAGCGACACCAGGGCACGCTGGTGTTTCTCGACGATGCCGGCCGGCTGATCAGCCAGGCGCAACAGATGAAGCTTGCCTCGCTGGGCCGTCTCACCGCCAGCATCGCCCACGAGATCCGCAACCCGCTCGGCGCCATCAGCCACGCGGCGCAGCTGTTGCTGGAGTCAGACGGACTCGACGCCACCGACCGGCGCATGGCCGAGATCATCGGCGGCAATGCACAGCGCCTCAATCTCATCGTCGAGAACGTGCTCAACCTGACCCGCCGCCAGGCCATGCCGGTGCCGATCGAGCTGCCGACCTGGCTGCTCGACTGGGCCAGGGAGGCGCGGCAGGCCTACCGGCTCGATGCCGGGCAACTGGATGTACGGCCGGACGTGGCGCTGGATCACATCGAGGCCGACCCGGCCCAGCTGCGGCAGGTCCTCGACATCCTGGTGGAGAACGCCCACGCCCACTTCCCCGGCGACAAGGACGATCTGCGCCTGCAGGTCAGCAGCCACGGCGCCGACGAGACCCGTGCCGCCTACCTGGAAATCACGGACAATGGCCCGGGCATCGGTGCCGCGCAGGCCGAGCAGATCTTCGAGCCCTTCTTCACCACCCAGGCCCGGGGCACCGGCCTGGGGCTGTATATTGCCCAGCAGATGAGCGAGGCCAACCAGATGACCCTTGAATATGTCCCGCGCGAACAGGGTGGTGCCTGCTTCCGCCTCTACCTGCCGCGGCAGGGGGAATCGCCATGAGCCGGGCACTGGCACTGATCGTCGACGACGAACCGGACATCCGCGAGCTGCTGGAGATCACCCTCGCGCGCATGGATGTTGACAGCCGCAGCGCCGCCACCCTGGCGGAGGCGAAGGACCTGCTCGCCAGCCAGGCATTCGACCTGTGCCTGGCCGACATGCGCCTGCCCGACGGCAGCGGCCTGGACCTGGTGGCGCTCATCAACCATGACCACCCCCGGCTGCCGGTGGCGGTGATCACCGCCCACGGCAACATGGCGCTGGCAATCCAGGCGCTGAAGGCCGGCGCCTTCGATTTCGTCGCCAAGCCGGTGGACCTGCCGGTGCTGCGCGACCTGGTGGAGACGGCACTGAAGCTCAACCGCGGCAGCGGGGTGCCTGAGGCCGGGGACGCAGACGCGGCATCCGGGGGCGAGCTGCTCGGCGAATCCCAGCCGATGCAGGCGATCCGCCGCATGATCGACAAGCTGGCGCGCAGCCAGGCGCCGGTCTATGTCAGCGGCGAATCGGGCACCGGCAAGGAACTGGCGGCACGTCGTATCCATGCACGCGGGCCGCGGGCCGACGGCCCCTTCGTCGCCGTCAACTGCGGCGCCATCCCCCACGAGCTGATGGAGAGCGAGCTGTTCGGCCACGTCAAGGGCAGCTTCACCGGTGCCGTCAAGGACAAGCAGGGGCTGTTCCAGGCCGCCGACGGCGGCACCCTGTTCCTCGACGAGGTCGCCGACCTGCCTCTGTCGCTGCAGGTCAAGCTGCTGCGCGCCATCCAGGAGAAGGCGGTGCGCCCGGTGGGCGCCGCCGCCGAGGAGCACATCGACACCCGCATCATCAGCGCCACCCACAAGGACCTCGCCCGCATGGTGCAGGCCGAGGTCTTCCGCCAGGATCTGTTCTACCGGCTCAACGTCATCGAGCTGCGCATGCCGCCGCTGCGCGAGCGCCGGGGGGACCTGCCGCTGCTGATCCGCCACATCCTCGATCGCAGCGCCGCCGAAAGCGGACAGCCACCGCCGACATTGAGCAACGAGGCGATGGACACGCTGCGCCAATATGCCTTTCCCGGCAACGTGCGCGAACTGGAGAACATCCTCGAACGCGCCGCCACCCTCTGCGAGGGCGGCGTCATCCAGACCAGCGACCTCGGCCTCGCCTGGCATCCGCCTGCCGACAACGAGTGCACCACTGCCGGCCCGGATGGCGGCCTCGAGCAACAGCTCGCCGACATGGAACGCCGGCTCATCAGCCGGGCCCTGGAACAGACCGGAGGCAACAAGACCGCCGCCGCCAGGCAGTTGGGGATCAGCTTCCGCGCCCTGCGCTACCGGCTGGAAAAACTGGGACTGGCGGAGGACGCGGCCCAGGAAGAGGACAAAGGTGACGCTGAACGTCAATAAGTGACGCAATGCGTCACTTTTCGGGGCC
>JANTHH010000126.1 GCA_024762485.1 Chromatiales bacterium | reverse complement strand
CCGTTGCGGTCACTGACCTCGTCGAGGTACAGCCAGCCCTTCACGCAGGGGTGGAAGGTGTCCATGTGCAGATCCTTCTGCGGGTCGTGCTCGGTGCTCGCGATGGCGTGCTGCCGGGTGTTCTCCACGTAGTAAAACGGCGGGCGGTTCTTCGAGCCGGCGTAGCGCAGCAGCCGGTCGAGCTCGGGTAGCCTGCTCAGGCGCTCGCAGGCCGGCAGCCGGCGACGGGTCTGCGCGGTGAGGAACAGCCGCTGGGTGCCGGTGTCGCCCTCGACGATCTCGCGGAGGGGGCCGTGGTATTCCGCGATCTCCTGCTGCAGTGCGGCGAACTGTTCCGGCGGCAGAAAGTTTTCCTTGATCAGGTAGCCCCGGCGCAGGAATTCGCGTCTGTCCGCGGCGGGCACCAGCGGGGTCAGCAGCAGCAGGCGAAAGCGGTACAGGCCGTGGGAGACGACCACCCGCGCGACGTGCAGGCCCAAGCTGTTGAGCAGCCGGCTGCCGAGGATCGGATTGTTGCGGTAGGACTTGTCGGTGCTGAATACCGACAGTAGCCAGTATGGCCAGAGGTAGAGGGACTTCAGGCGCTGTCTCATGCCACCGCCTGTGCGCGGTGGTGGCAATCGAGCAGCAGCTCGCCGGCCTGATCGGGTTCGACGCCGAAGGCGAGAATGCCATCCTCGTGGCCACCCATGGCGATCACCCCGCTGCCGTTCAGGCCGGCCTGTCGATAGCACTGCTCCACTGCGTCGGCCATGGCCGGCGTACCGTAGGCGATCTCGGCGAGGGTTGTCGGCAGCCCCAGATCATGGGCGTGCAGCCAGATCGATGGATCATGGACATGGATGACGAAGCCGATGGCGGGGTCAAGCTGGTAGAGCATGGCGTGGCTGAGTGATTCCGATGAGGGCCTGACGGGACCGCGTGCCCGGACCTGGTTGTGGTCAATATCCCAGGCGGTGACCAGGCAGATGTCTTCGGGCGCCAGCATCGGCTTGCCGCCGGTCTGGGTGCCGCTGATCAGGAAACCCTCTTCGTGACGCTGGCTGATGTTGCCATAGGCATAACCGCCGTAACGGGCCTTGTCACGGCCGATCAGGCCCAGCGCATGACAGCGCTGGTGCCAGTGGCGGATCGCCCGGCTTCGGTCCCCGGGCAGCGGCGGGGCCGGGGTGTAGAGCAGTTCGAACTTGATGACGCCTTCTTTGTCCATGCCCGCCTTCTGCAGCTTTGTTACACTTCGCCATTCGCCGCCGTTTGCCAACTGGAACCACAGCAGTATGTCGCTGAATACTACCGAAGAAATCATTGAAGATCTGCGACAGGGACGCATGGTCATCATCATGGATGACGAGGATCGTGAAAACGAGGGCGACCTCGTCATGCTGTCGGAAAAGGTCACCCCCGAGGCCATCAACTTCATGGCCAAGTACGGGCGGGGGCTGATCTGCATGACCCTGACCCGGGAGCGCTGCCAGCAGCTGCGCCTGCCACTGATGGTCAATACCGACAACCAGCTCGAATCGACCAATTTCACCGTTTCCATCGAGGCCGCCGAGGGCGTGACCACCGGCATCTCCGCTGCCGACCGCGCCACCACGGTGCTCGCTGCCGTGGCCAAGGAAGCCAAGCCCGAGGACCTGGTGCAGCCCGGACACATCTTTCCATTGATGGCCCAGCCCGGGGGGGTGCTGGTGCGGGCGGGGCATACCGAGGCGGGCTGCGATCTGGCACGTCTGGCAGGCGCGGAGCCTTCCTCGGTGATCGTCGAGATCCTCAACGAGGACGGCACCATGGCGCGCCGGCCCGACCTGGAGACGTTTGCCCAGGAGCACGGTCTGAAGATCGGCACCATTGCCGATCTGATCCAGTACCGGATCAAGCATGAAAAGACGGTGGAGCAGGTCAGCGACTGCCTGCTGCCCACCCGCCATGGCGATTTCCATCTTTATGCCTATCAGGACATTGTCGGCAATGACATTCACCTGGCGCTGGTGACGGGCGAGATCGATCCCGAGCAGCCGACGCTGGTGCGCGTGCACGTGCAGAACACCCTGTGTGACCTGTTCGAGAGCACGCGTGAATGCGGCTGGCCGCTGCGCTCGGCGATGGACTATGTCGCCGGCGAGGGTGGCGGGGTTATCGTGGTATTGCGCAACTACGATACCGCGCGGGATATCGTCAATCGTATCGAGGAATTCAAGCACGGCAAGAAGATCGAGCCGCGGCCAGACGGCAAGTCCTCGAAGAATGACGAGGAACTGCGCACCATCGGCGTGGGGGCGCAGATCCTTACCGACCTGGGGGTGCGCAAGATGCGCGTGATGAGTGCGCCCAAGCACCTGCATGCGCTGGCCGGCTTCGAGCTGGAAGTCACTGAATTCGTGAACACTGACGAGAAACAAGAGGTCTCCAACCTATGAGCATCAAGACCATCGAAGGCGCACTGACCGTAACCAACGCCCGCTTCTGCGTGGTGGTGGCGCGCTGGAACAGCTTTGTGGTGGACAGCCTGGAGGCCGGCGCCATCGACACGATCAAGCGGCACGGTGGCAAGGACGAGGACATCACCGTGGTACGCCTGCCCGGCGCCTTCGAGATGCCGCTGGTGCTGGACAAGGTGGCAGCCAGCGGCGACTACGACGCCATCGTCGCGCTGGGCGCGGTGATCCGCGGCGGTACGCCCCATTTCGAATATGTCGCCGGCGAGTGCGTCAAGGGCATGTCCCAGGTCACCCTCAAGCACGGTGTGCCCATCGCCTTCGGCGTGCTCACCGTCGACAGTATCGAGCAGGCCATCGAGCGTGCCGGCACCAAGGCCGGAAACAAGGGTGGCGAGGCCGCTGCATCGGCCATCGAGATGGTCAACCTGCTCCGTCAGCTTTGAGTCTTTCCCCCGCCCACAGGTCAGCGTCATGAGCAGTAAACGCAGTCAGGCCCGCAACCATGCCGTCCAGGCACTCTATCAGTGGCAGGTGACCGGCCAGGACATCGGTGACATTACCAACCAGTTCCTCGCAGAGCAGGACAATGCCAGCTTCGAGGTGGCGTATTTCCGCGACCTGCTGCAGGGGGTGCCGACCCATCTGAAGCAGCTCGATGATGCACTCAGGCCCCACCTGGACCGCTCCATCGAGAGCGTGGATCTGGTGGAGCGTGCGATCCTGCGACTCGGCGCCTACGAGCTGGCAGAGCACCCCGAGGTGCCCTACCGGGTGGTGATCAATGAATCCGTCGAGCTGGCCAAGACCTTCGGCGCCGAGCAGGGTCACAAGTACATCAACGGCGTACTCGACAAGGTGGCCCAGGACCTGCGCGCTGTCGAGGTCAAGGCAGGCGGCAAGGCCTGAGGCCGCTCGCCAGCCCGGGCTGCCGTCATGCCGCTCTCCGAATTCGATCTCATCCGCCGCTATTTCAGCGATCTCTCCGTCCACCGCGAGGACGTGATCCTCGGGGTGGGGGACGACTGCGCACTGCTGCAGCCACCGGCAGGCCAGCAACTGGCGGTGAGCATGGACACCCTGGTGGAGGGGCGGCACTTCTCGCCCGGGGCGGATGCCAATGATCTCGGTTACAAGTGTCTCGCCGTCAATCTCAGCGATCTCGCCGCCATGGGCGCCGAACCGGCCTGGGCGACCCTGGGGTTGACGCTGCCGGTTGCCGACGAGCATTGGCTGGCGGCATTCGCCGGTGGCTTCGCCGCGCTGGCGGCGGCACAGAAAGTCCAGCTGGTAGGTGGCGATACCACGCGTGGCCCCCTGAGTATCACCGTACAGGTGCATGGTTTCGTCACGCCGGGTGAGGCACTGCGTCGTGATGGCGCGCGGCCGGGTGATCTGGTCTACGTCAGCGGCACCCTGGGCGATGCCGGGCTGGCGTTGCGGGCGGGGCAGGGGCTGGGCGTGGCTGACGAACATCTTCCCTGGCTGCTGAAGCGACTGCACCGGCCCACGCCCCGGTTGGCGCTCGGCCAGCGGCTCGTCGGGCTGGCGAGTGCAGCCATCGATCTGTCCGATGGTCTGGGCTCGGATCTGCGGCACATCTGCGAGGCATCGGGCGTGGGCGCCGTGCTGGAGCTGGGCGATCTGCCCCTTTCCCCCGCCGTGGCCACCCATGTCAGCGAGACCGGCGACTGGACGCTGCCGCTGGCGGCGGGTGACGACTACGAACTGTGCTTCACGGTACCCCCGCACAGGCAGGCGGAGGTGGAGGGATTGGCGTCCAGGGTCTCCTGCCCGCTCACGCGGGTGGGTATGATCGAACGGGGCAGCAAACTGCACGCGGTGCTGCCCGATGGCCAACAGATCGGAGGGATGCCGGACGGTTATGACCACTTCGCCCACACCTGAGCACCGGCCTGAGCCGGATCTGAGCAATCCGGTACACCTGCTGGCCTTCGGCCTCGGTTCCGGCTGCGCACCACGGGCCCCGGGTACCGTTGGTACCCTGGTGGCCGTGTTGCTCTATCTGCCGCTGTCACGTCTGGACCTGGCCTGGTATCTGCTGCTACTGGCACTGGCCGTGCTGGTCGGCATCTGGATCTGCGACCGGACCTCGCGTGATCTCGGCGTGCACGACCATGGCGGCATCGTCTGGGACGAGTTTGCCGGTTTCTGGCTGACCATGGTTGCTGCACCGTCTGGCTGGGAATGGATCGTGCTGGGCTTCGTGCTGTTCCGGCTGTTCGATATCTGGAAACCCTGGCCTATTGGTTATCTCGACCGGCGGGTCGGTGGTGGTCTGGGTATCATGCTGGACGACCTGGCGGCCGGCGGCTTCGCCTGGCTGTTGATGCAGTTCATCCATGCCATGTTCTGAGCAGCCGCTGCTGTCGTTTGTAGGAGGGACCATGATGTCGATTCGCGGCTTGATTCTCATGCTGCTCTGCCTTTCCCTGCCGGCATTTGCTGCGGGAAAGGTATCGGTGCTGGCGCTGTTTGCCGACAAGGCGATGCTGGAGATCGATGGGACACGGCGGATGCTCGCCAGTGGTCAGTCCAGCCCCGAGGGTGTGCGGCTGATCTCCGCCGACCCGCGCGAGGCGGTGATCGAGATCGACGGCCGGCGCCAGCGGCTGAAGCCGGGCGGTGCGGTCCAGTCCAGCTATGCCGAACGCCCGGTGCGCGAGGTGCGAATCTCGCGTAATACCCAGGGTGCGTACACCGCCCACGGCAGCATCAATGGCCGCGCCGTTTCCTTCCTGGTGGATACGGGTGCCAGTAGCGTTGCCATGAGCGCGACGACGGCGCGCAGGCTTGCCATTCCCTATCGGCTCACAGGTCGTCCGGTACAGATACACACCGCCTCGGGCCAGGCCAGGGGCTATCGGGTCGATCTCGACAAGGTGCAGGTGGGCGAACTGGCACTGCGCAACGTCGAGGGGGTGGTCATCGAGGGGAACGCCCCGGCACAGGTGCTGCTGGGCATGAGCTTTCTGCGACAGCTTGATCTGAGCAACGAAGGTAACATCATGGTGTTGCGCAGCCGGCATTGAGCTGACCGCAGATGATCCTCAGCGGGAGGCGAACTTGCTAGAGGTGCTGTTGCAGATGGCCGGGCTGATCCTGTGTGGTGTCGGCTGGCAGATCGTCCGCCCCGCAGGGCTGGACGGCAATCAGACACGCCAGGTGCTGACCACCCTGGTCTACTATCTGCTGCTGCCGGCACTGGTGCTGACAGTACTCTGGGATGCGCGCCTGGGCGAGCAGTCTCTGGTGATCGCGGTGGCTGCCGCCAGCGGGGTCTTCACCGGGCTTCTGCTGGCCGCAGCCTCCTGTCGCCTGTGTCGTCACGGACGCGCGCAGATGGGTGCGCTGATACTGGCGGTGGCCTTCCCCAATGTCACCTACATGGGCCTGCCTGTACTGGAGGCGATGTATGGACCCTGGGCACGGAGTATCGCCATCCAGTACGATCTGTTCGCCTGTACGCCGCTGTTGTTCACGGTTGGAGTGCTGCTGGCCGCCCGCTTCGGCGAGGGCGGGGACGGCGCCAGGTCGCTGACCGGACAACTGTTCCGTATCCCCGCCATGTGGGCGGGCCTGGTGGCAGTGCTGCTCAATGTCTCGGGGGTGGCGCAACCGGAGTTGCTGCGCGGCCTGCTCGGCCTGCTGGAACGGGGCGTGGTGCCGCTGATGCTGTTTTCCATTGGTCTCAGCCTGCAGTGGGACAGCAGCCGCTGGCGATTGTTGCCGAGCCTGGTGCCGGTGGTGGTATCCAAGCTCGTCCTGGTTCCCCTGGTTGTGTTCTTCCTGGTGAGCGGCCTCGGCTTCGAGGGAGAGATGCGGGCCACGGTGGTGATGGAGGCAGCCATGCCCACCATGGTGCTCGGCCTGGTGATCTGCGACCGTTTCAAGCTGGATGTGGGCCTGTATGCTGCGGCGGTGACCGTGACCACGGCGCTGAGCCTGTTCACCCTGCCACTCTGGTACGAATGGCTCTCGGCATGAGCGGGGCGGACGACACCTGGTACGTCTACATGGTGCGCTGTGCCGACGGCAGCCTCTATACCGGCATCGCCAAGGATGTGAGGCGGCGTCTTGGTGAGCACAATGGCAGCAACGGTACCGGTGCGAAGTACACGCGGGCGCGACAGCCGGTGGAACTGGTGTTTCAGGAACGGGCTGCCTCCCGCTCCGAGGCGGCGCGACGGGAATATGCCATAAAGCGGCTTCCCCGCAGCGCCAAGCTACGTATGATCAGCGACTGTGGGGAGGAATAGGCCGATGGCCGAACTGCATCCGAGACTGGCCGGGGACTGTCTGCTGCTGGGGCAGATGCCCCTGTCCCGACTGCTGCTGATGAACGACAGCCGCTATCCCTGGTTCATCCTGGTCCCGGACCGTGAGGGGATCAGCGAGATCCATGAACTGGCGTGGGATGATCAACAGCAATTACTGACCGAGTCCATGGCCCTGTCACGCGCCATGTCAGCTGCCTTTCGTCCGGACAAGCTGAATATCGCCGCCCTGGGCAATGTGGTGCCGCAGCTCCATGTCCACCATGTGGCCCGTTACAGGAATGATCCCGTTTGGCCCGCGCCGGTCTGGGGCGCATTGCCTGCAAAGGCCTATCAGGCGGGGCAGCGTGCCGGCGTCATCGCCTCGCTACGGACACATCTCGGGGACGGGATCCGCTGGGTGGGTTGAATGACCGTCTCCCGCAGTAAGATTCCTGCACACACCGAACAGGAGGGTTGAAAATGCATCGATTGGGCAGCTGGCTGCTGGGGCTGGGCGCGTTGCTGGTGGCCGTGGGTATGGGATTCGGCTTCTGGTTTCTGGTCAATGACGTGGACAGCAAGGCGGTCAACCTGCTGGGTCTGGTGCCGATTGGCTTCGTGGCGCTGCTCGCCGGCGTGGTGATGACCCTGTTCAGCCGACCGGCGGGTGGTGGCTCCTCGCGGGAAGACTCGTAAAAGCCGGGTTTACGAGCATCCCGCGGACGAGGTTTTCTATACGGAGCCCGGCATGGTCCAGAAGACCAGGGCTATTGCAGCAAAGAGTACGACCAGCTTTATAGCATCTGTGACATGTTTCACAAGATTCATAGCGGTTCTCCATTTCCTTATGTTTTATGATTGACCCGGGTTGAGGATTATGGTCCGGTGATCGGCTCGAGTCTGTAGGAAAAATCTGAAAGTTTCATTTCAGATCTATTGCAGCTCTGTTGCGCGCCTCCCCGCTCGGTCCCCCCCTCTGATTTGATGGCGCTGATCCCTCAGTCGTCCACCAGCTCTGCTTTTCCCTGTGCTGTGTTACGGCTTGTCAGTGGCCGCCGGTGTGGTCTGCCCGGTCGTTGCGGTCTGCTCCACGGGTGTGATGATCACCAGCAGCCCGAGTCGCGGATGATCCAGGTGGTGCAGCTCGCGGCTGCGCATGCGTCGGTGACCGGTCACCCGGATTTTCTCGCCACTGGCCGGGTCGTTCAGCAGCAGGTCGATGTCGAGGTGGAGATAGCGACCGAGCCCGACCTTGATGAGGCCCTTCAGATCCGTTGTCTGAACCCAGTAGGGTTTCGCCTCCGACCGTGGCGC
>JANTHH010000125.1 GCA_024762485.1 Chromatiales bacterium | reverse complement strand
TCGGCGGGGACGCCGCCGGTGTGGCGGTTGTGTGTGTGCATCCAGTGTTTGAGGTCTGCCGGCTGGCCGCCGACCAGGGCGTAGAGGCTGCGGTAGGCGCGGATCAGCAGCAGCGCCAGTTCGCCCGCCTTGGTGTTGGGGTCGAGCCCGGCACGGCGGAACACGGTGCGGTCGCGCCCGATCACGGCGCCGAGTTCGTCCTGGCTGAGGCCCAGCGCCTTGCCGGCCTTGAGCAGGGCCTTGGTCAGGGTGGCGCCCGGGTCAGGTTGGGGGCCGGGATGGGTGGTGCTGAGGCTGTGCATGTTGGCGGCCTTTTGATGGGGCATATGATTTATATAGCCTAGATATGCGGCATTTGCAACATTGGTGGGTTGTTGCTGGTGGGGTGGGTATGAGTGGGGCGATGAAGATCTCTCCCTTTGGTCGAGATGACAAGGGTTTAAGAAGGAGTGGGCTGGATGAGGCGGAGAAGACCCCTCCCTTTGCTCGTGACGACAACAACCAGTGAAATCCAGCGTGGCGCCCGCCTTGAGGCTACCGATACAACGCTCTGTACCAAGCCAGCTGACATCTCATGGAGATAATCGAGACCATCAGTAACGGACATGACCTGCTGACAGACACGGATAACAATCGTCAGATGCCTGGTTGTCACAGACAACAGGGGCGGAAGCTGCCAGAATTGGGTCATCGACATGTTGAAGACAACCCCCTGAAGACGGCGCATGACGGAGTTGATCCCACCCATCCGCAATGCCTCACGCGCCCTGATCATCCGGCAATCGCAGGTCCTTTTGCTGCGCAAGGCTGGTGACGGACAAGGTGAGCGCTATGCGCTGCCCGGGGGCGGACAGGAGCTGGGTGAAACACTGAAGCAGGCGCTGCGTCGTGAATGTGAAGAGGAGATCGGTACCACGGTCAAGATCGGTGGCCTGCTACACGTGGCCGAGTTCTTCAAACTGCACGACACCGAGCCACCCACCGGGCGACACCTGGTCGAATTCCTCTTCAGCGCATCCGTAGCGGACGACTATGTCCCGCACAACGGCCATCGACCGGACAAGCACCAGCTCGACGTGGTGTGGATCGGGCTGGACGAGCTGGCATACATCACGCTTTTTCCCCGCTACCTGATCAAGTGCATCCCGCCCACCGAAAACAACGGCGACGATCTCTACCTCGGCACCTTCCACGACCATGCAGCTGCCGAAGAGCCTCAGTAACAATCTCCGCTTCCTGTGTGTCGAGGTCGACGACCAGCTGGCCAATCTGCAGGCCTGTCTCGCACGCCCGTCTGACACGCTTGCCCGGCGCATCCTCGATCGCAGCGGTTACGCCTACAACCTCAAGGTGCGCATCCACGGCGGTTGCCTGAGCCAGCTGGCCGGCAGCGAGGAAGGCGGTCCCGAAGCGCTCATGCTGCGCAGCCTGGAACTGGTCGCCACCGACCTGGAGCGTATCGCCGAGCTGTGCCGGGACTGCATCAAGCAAATGGCCCACCTCGGCAATCAGACCCGGCTGAAGGCCGATGACTTCATCACGATGCTGAAGCGCGTACGCGACGGCATCGAACTGGTGCAGCCCGCCATCGTGGAGAACAACACCCGGCTGGCGATGAAGATGGGGGAGATCGAGGCCAGGCTCGATCGCGACTACGACAAGGTGCGCAGGCACTACATCGGTAAACTCAAGCAGAAGAAGGACACCGAGGATCTGATCAGTGCATTGTTCGTCGCGCACAACATCGAGCAGATGGGCGATGCGCTGCTCGATATCGGCGAGGCCGTCATCTCCGCCAACCTCGGCCAGACGGTCAACCTGGAGCGCTATCACTCGCTGCAGGCCTCGATTGAACGGCTCGATGGCGACGAGGCATTCGCCGACGTGCAGATCGAACCGATCGCCGAGACCCGCTCCGGCAGCGCCATCTCCGGCTTGTCCACCGCCGACAGCGGCGACGACGAGTATGTCGCCATCTTCAAGGAAGGCGTGAAGCGCAAGCTCAAGGAGGAACGCCAGGGGGTGGAGAGCTGGCACGAGATCTACCCCGGCCTGGCACCGAAGATCCTCTCGTACAAGAAACGCGGCCAGTCGGCCTCGCTGCTGATCGAACACCTGCCGGGCATGACCTTCGAGCAGATCCTGCTGAACGAGCCGCCGGCACTGCTGCAGGAGACGCTGCAGCAGCTGGGCCGGACCCTGAAGTCGGTCTGGCGCGAGACCCGCACCGATGTGCCGGTGGCCGCCCATTTCATGCAGCAGCTGCAGCAACGCCTGCCCGACGTCTACAGGATCCACCCCGAATTCCAGCAGGGCGACAGCCGCATCTGCGGTGTCGACATACCCGCCTTCGACGCCCTGGTCCGTCAGGCGTGCGACTACGAGGCCGGGCTGCAGGCGCCCTTTTCGGTCTACATCCATGGCGACTTCAACGTCGACAACATCATCTACGACCCGATGGAACAGCGTATCAACTTCATCGACCTGCACCGCTCGCGCTACATGGACTATGTGCAGGATGTCTCGGTGTTCATGGTGTCGAACTACCGGCTGCAGATCCTCGATGCGCCACTGCGCCGTCGCATCATGCGGCTGGCGCAGGACTTCTACCGCATCGCGCGGGGCCATGCCGAGAAGGTTGGCGACGAGACCTTCGAGCTGCGCCTGGCGCTGGGGCTGGCACGCTCCTTCGCCACCTCCACCCGTTTCATTCTCGACAAGTCGCTGGCCCGCAGCATGTTTCTGCGCGCACGCTATCTGATCGAACGGACCCTGGCCGCCGACCCCAACAAGGCGGGAAAATTCACGTTGCCACTGCAGGAGATCTTCGTTGGCTGAACCCAGGATAGGCGTCATCGGCATCCCCGGAAAATGGTCCACCGAGGTCCTGGCGGATGCCATCGAGCAACGCACCGGTCACCGCCTGGTTATCGACATGGGGCAGGTCAGCTGTCGCCTGCGCGACAACCGGCTACTGTTCGACGGCCACGACCTGTGCGCGCTGGACGGCCTGGTGGTGAAGAAGATCAGTGCCGAGTACAGTCCCAACACCCTCGACCGGCTGGAGCTGTTGCGGGTCGCCGAGCAGGCCGGGGTGCGGGTGTTCAGCGGTGCGGCGAACATGCTGCGGCTGATCGACCGGCTGAGCTGCACCGTCACCCTGCGCAATGCCGGCATCCCGATGCCGGATACCGTCGTCACCGAGGACATCGACGCCGCCATGGCGGCGGTCTACGATTTTCGCAGCGCGGTGTTCAAGCCGCTGTTTTCCACCAAGGCGCGTGGCATGTGCGTGCTCGATGCCGCACAGCCCGAGGCGAGCCTGCGCACCGCCATCGAGACGTTCCGTCAGCACAACCCGATGATGTATATCCAGCGCAAGGTCGAGCTGCCCGGTCATGACCTGGGGATGGTGTTCCTCGCCGGCAGCTATCTCGGCACCTATGCCCGTGTGCCGCAGGGTGATGCCTGGAACACCACCATCCACAGCGGCGGTCGCTACCAGGCATACACGCCCAGCGAGGCGCTGATCGACCTGGCGCACCGCGCCCAGGCACCCTTCGGGATGGACTTCACCACCGTCGATGTGGCCGAGACCGCCAGCGGCCCAATCGTCTTCGAGGTGTCCGCCTTCGGCGGCTTTCGCGGCGCACTCGAGGGTGCCGGCATCGATGCCGCCGGCGCCTATGCAGACCATGTACTGAGCCAACTGAAACCATGAATGAGCAGACCCTCAGCGGCGAGCAACTGGCCGCCACCCTGATAGACGGTGCGCAGCTGTGCGCAACGCCGCTTTACCTGACCCTGGGCGAATGCCACCTGCGGGTGCGCGCCAACAGTGCCGAGCTGATCGAGCGGCTGCGCCATTATTTCGCGCCAGTGGTCGGCCCCGTGACCGAGGCCGACATCGAGGTGATCGCCATCGAACGCGAGACGCCCGAGCTCGGCGTCACCTACCGTGACTGGCGGCGCGAGGCGGGCAAGTCCGGCCGCAAGGACAGCTATTTCGATGTGCCCGGCGCGCGCCTGGTATACAAGGTGCGCACCGGTATGTTGTTCCTGCAAAGTCTCGACAGACACATCGCCGCCGGTCCCTGTCTGCAGAACGACAACCAGATCATCAACTTCATCAACGCCCAGTACATGAACTGGCTGCAGCAACGCGGCTGGCTGATCTGTCACGCGGCCGGGGTGACCCATGAAGGGCGTGCGCTGGCCATGGCCGCCTTCTCCGGTGGCGGCAAGTCGACCCTGATGCTGCACCTGCTGGACGACCCTGCCATCAACTATCTCACCAACGACCGGCTGTTCATCAAGTCGATCGATGGCGTGGTGCATGCCGCCGGCATCCCCAAGCTGCCGCGCATCAACCCCGGCACCATCGTCCACAACCCCCGCCTGCAGCCACTGATCGCTGCGGACGAACGGGCCCGCCTGCTGGCCCTGCCGCGGCACGAGTTGTGGGATCTGGAAGACAAGTACGACGTGCTGATCGACGAGGTCTACGGGCCCGGCCGCATCACCACCACGGCGACGCCGCTGTCCGGTTTCCTGGTGCTGAACTGGCGGCATGACGATCCGTCGCCCGCACAGCTGCACCAGGTGGACATCACCCAGCGGCGCGATCTGCTCAAGGCCATCATGAAGGCCCCGGGGCCTTTCTATCAGTACGCCGATGGCCGCTTCTACCAGGACGACACGCCCCTCGACGAGGCAGCCTACCTGGCGGCACTGCAGGATGTGCCCGTCTACGAGGCAAGCGGTGGTGTCGACTTCGGCGCCATGGTCGAGCGCCTTGAGACCCTGATGGCGTGAATGACGATGGCACGTGAACTGCTCCTGCTGCGCCATGGAAAATCCGATTGGGCCGTCGACAGCGATGACCTGCACCGGCCGCTGAAGGACCGGGGCAAGCGCGGTGCCCAGCGCATCGGCCTGTGGCTGCAGCAGCACGACCTGCTACCGGACCATGTGCTCAGCTCGCCGGCCGAACGGGCGCGGGTGACCGCCGAGAAATGTTGCAAGGCGACGGCGCTCACCGCCCGGGATGTGCACCTCGACCCGCGCATCTACCTGGCAACACCCGACACCCTGCTGGCAGTACTTGCCGACTGCCCGGCACAGGCGCGACGGGTGATGCTGGTGGGTCACAACCCGGGGCTGGAACAGCTGCTGCGCCGGCTCGTCGCCACGCCGATCGACACCCCGGCCGACGGCAAGCTGCTGCCCACCGCCACCCTGGCGCGGCTGTCCATGCCCGATGACTGGCGACAGCTGGCACCCGGCAGCGCCAGCCTGCTGGATCTGGTGCGCGCAAGGGATCTGCCGAAAAAATTCAATTTCCCGTCACCTCACGGCAAGGAGTTGCGCGACAGGCCCGGCTATTACTACACCCAGTCGTCGGTGATCCCCTACCGCATACACGATGGCCGCGTGGAGATCCTGCTGGTGCGCTCGAGCAAGGGCAAGCACTGGGTGGTGCCCAAGGGCATCGCCGACCCCGGCCACAGCCTGCAGTCGTCCGCCGCCAAGGAGGCGCGGGAGGAGGCCGGCGTGGAAGGCGTGGTGGACGACACCCCGCTGGGCAGCTACCGCTATCCGAAATGGGGCGCCAGCTGCACCGTTACCGTCTACCCCATGCGGGTGACCCGGGTGATCGACACGGATGAATGGGAAGAACAACACCGCGGCCGGCAATGGGTCAGCGCCGCCGAGGCGGCCGACCGGCTGAAACAGCCCGAGCTGGCTCCGCTGGTGCGGGCGCTCGAAAAACAGCTGCTGGGGGGCTGATACCATGGCCCGCGTGATCGCCGCACTCATCCGCCATGCCGACTACCAGCAGCTGGTGGACACGCCCAGTGCACATCAGCCGTTTCCACTGACCCGCGAGGGCGAGGCCCAGGCACGCAACGCCGCCCCCGTGCTCGCACAGCTGGCCGATGAGAATGGCTGGACCATCTCACCCGCCATCGACAGCTCGCAGCTGCTACGGGCCTGGCAGACCGCTGCGATCATCGCCGACGGTCTGGCCGGTCATCTTGCGCAGACAGCACGGCTGCATGGCTTTGACGAGCTGGCCGAGCGCGGCCTGGGCAGTGCCAACAATCTCACCATCGAGCAGATCGAGAAGGTGATCCGCCTTGATCCGCGTTTCGATGCGCTGCCCGCCGACTGGAAATCGAACAGCCGTTTCCGGCTGCCGCTGCAGGGTGCCGAGTCCCTGCTTCAGGCGGGCGAGCGGGTTGCCGCCCACCTTGTCCGGCGCATGGATGCGCTGGCGCAGGACGCGACAGTGGATACGCTGAAGCTGTTCGTCGGCCACGGTGCCGCCTTCCGTCACGCGGCCTTTGCGCTGGGTGTGCTGAACCATGAGCAGATCGCCCAACTGAGCATGCACCACGCCCGGCCGGTCTGTCTGGAATACCTGCCGGGAGGACAATGGCGCCATGTCGCCGGCGACTGGAAGGTGCGTGCAGCCAAGGACCGCTACACCGACTAGCGCAGGCCATGTCAGCGCCTTCATCCAATTGACATGCCCATGTAATAAAAAGGCGCAGAACCTATCACACCGGTAAACCCAGACATGTCAGCCAAGCCACACACCACCGTCATCCCCCACTACCGCGGCGCACGCGCGATACGCGATCGCCTGCCCAGCGCCAGCGAACCCTGGCAGCTGGGCAAGCACCAGTCGGTGGGCACCGACCGCAGCAACCATCATGCACTGACCGAGGTGCTGCAGCGGGCCATCAGCCACAGCCCGTGGAAGTGGCCTAAGCGCCCGGTCTATTTTTTCGCCGACCCCCATGCCGACGCCGAGGCCTTCACCGCCTCGCTGGTCGCCTCCGGCGGGGTACGCAAGACCGGGCCGGACAACGGCGCCATTGCGCTGACCAGGGCCGGGCGCGAGGGGGTCTTCATCATCGGCGGTGACTGCCTGGACAAGGGGCCGAGCAACCTGCAGCTGTTGCGCAGCATACGCAGACTGATGGATACCGGTGCCAAGGTGAAACTGCTCGCCGGCAACCACGATGTGCGTCTGCTGATGGGCATCCGCGCGCTGGGACTGGAGCGCGACCCACGCACCGAGCATCTGTTCATCCGTATGGGACCGAAGGTCGTCCCGCTGCTGCAGGAGGTGCACGCGCAGTACCTGGGCGGCAAGAAGGCATTGCACGGCATACCGGACAAGCGCGAATGCCGGCGCCGGCTTTATCCATCGAAACACTGGTTCGATGAATTTCCGCAAGAGGCCGCCTGGTTGATGCCGGACCAGGCCATCGAGCGCGAGTTGGTCCGCATGCGGCAGAAGGTGGACAGCTTCGAGGACGCCTGCGCTGCCGCGGGTCTGTCACTGCGCGATGTCTACGCCACTGCACTCAAGTGCCGGGAGCTGTTCCTCAAGCCCAGGGCCGAGTTCGGCTGGTTCTTTCACGAAATGCAACTGACCTGCAAGGAGGGTTCGTTCCTGTTCATCCATGCCGGGCTCGACGACCGCATCATCAACGTGATCGAAGAGGATGGGATCGGTTATCTCAACCGCCAGTTCCGGCGACAGATCAAGCATGACCTGTTCGAGTTCTACTACGGCCCGCTCGCCAATACCATGCGCACCAAATACCGCCCCGTGGACATGCCGCTGACCCACCATGGCGTAGCGCGCGCCTATCGTCAGGGCATACATGCCATCGTGCACGGCCACCGCAATCGCACCCGCGGCCAGCGCATCATGCTGCGCCAGGGGATGATCCATATCGAGGGCGACACCACCATGGATCGCAACTCACGCCGCAAGGAAGGCCTTGAGGGCTTCGGCGCGGGGGTCACCATCATCCGTCCGGAAGGCCGTGTCATCGGCATCAGCACCGACTATCCTTATGCCAAGGTCTTCGAGCCCGAAACCTCTCCCCACAAACCAGCAAAGCGGCCACATGCAGGAAAGTAAAAACAGCTTCAGACACGAATCACTGCAGGATGCCAAGACCATCCAGGAACTGCTCAAGGCCATCACCAAGGGCATCGCCAAGGGCCGGCTCGTCCTCAGCGATGAAGACGGCGAGATCGTCATGGAACCGGA
>JANTHH010000124.1 GCA_024762485.1 Chromatiales bacterium | reverse complement strand
CACTGCCGCCCAGCTGCAGGGCCAGCGGGTGCTCCACCGGGTCGAAACCGAGGAAGCGGTCCCGGTCACCGTGGAGGATGGCGCCGGTGGTCACCATCTCGGTGTACAGCAGGGTGTGACGAGAGATCAGGCGCAGGAAATAGCGGCAGTAGCGGTCGGTCCAGTCCAGCATGGGCGCCACACATAGCCGCCTGTCCATTGATTTTGCTGGTTTTTCCTTCATTTCCGGCCACTTATCCCCGTTTTTCAGGCCGTTGGCCTAGTCCGTTTTCTGCCCTTTTTTGACCGTTTTAACCCATTTTCGTACTATCGTTGCACCACAAGTGCACCATGGATCGCCATGGTGCACCGCAACGGGGGCACCCTGGTACCTACTTTATCAGCTGCGGCTTCACCCCGAGCGAGTCGCCTGACCTATCCTTCCCCTATGAACGGGGCAGCAGGGCAGGCAGTTCGGGATGAGCGGCTGGACACGAGCGTGCCGGAGGAATTGCGCGTCGGCGACTTCCTCGTGCTGCCGGCGCGCAACCTGTTGTGTCGCGACGGCACGGAGATTCCCCTCGAGCCCAAGGTGATGTCCTTGCTGATCTATTTGGCGAAATACCCGGGCCGGACCCTGAGCCGTGAACAGCTGTTCGCCGCCCTGTGGCCGGGCGTGGTGGTCAGCGACGACACCCTGACCCAGGCGGTCACCAAGCTGCGCCGGGCGCTGGGCGACCGTGCCGCGGATGCCCGCTACGTCGAGACCGTCCCGAAGCGCGGCTATCGCCTGGTTGCGCCTGTACAGCACGAGACCGCGGTGCTTCCGGAACGCCCCGCACGGCAGCGGCCAATGGCCTACCTGGCACTGCTGGTGCTGCTCGCCGCCGGGGCGGTGGCCGCCTTCTATGCACTCGGGGGAGGGGGAGACGGCCATGCCCCACCGGCGGGCCCGCCCACCCTGAGCGTCGAGCCTTTCGAACTGATCGGCGACGCCAGCCAGCGCTACCTGGCCCAAGGCCTGACCCAGGACCTGGTCACCGACCTGTCGCGGTTGCCGGGCCTGTGGGTGATCAGCGCCCGCCCCGGCACGTCGGCGGAGGGGCGGGCCGCGGTGCGTTACCGGGTGCGGGGAGAGGTGCAGCGCGCCGACGGCCAGCTGCGCGTTCACATCCACCTGGTGGACGGAAACGACGGCCACGAGATCTGGGCCGAGCGTTACCATCGTCCCTTCGCGCAGGTCTTCCGCATCCAGGAGGCAATCAGCCGGCAGATCGCCGCCAATCTGTCACTGCAGGTGAGCGAGGCGGAACACCTGCGCCTGGTGCGGCGCTATACGACCAACATCGAGGCCAATGATGATTTCCTCCGGGCGCAGGCCCTGCTGCTGGTGCGCCAGCCGGACGAGAACGCGGCCGCGCGCCGGCGCTACCGTCAGGCTATCGCGCTGGATCCCTCCTTCGCCCGCGCCTACGCCGGGCTGGCACTGAGCTTTGCGGCCGACTACCGCAACCAGTGGGTGGCCGATGGCCAGGGGGTGCTGGAACAGGCTCGGCGCATGGCACGCACCGCGCTGCAGATCGACCCGGATATCCCCGAGGTCTACTGGGTGCTCGCCTACGTAAACGCACAGCAGCGTCAGCACCAGCGTGCGCTGGGCCTGCTGCGCAAGGCCGTCTCCCTCGACCGCTCCTTTGCCGACGCCTATGCCCTGATGGGGGGTATCAACACCTACCTGGGGCGACCGGGCGAGACCCCGGACCTGATCCGCACGGCCATCCGCCTGCGGCCGGACGCGGGCTACCTGTACTATCTGCTGCTGGGTCGGGCCTATTTCTACCTCGGCGACTGGGAACAGGCACGGATCAATCTCGAGGAGGCGCTCACCCGCAATCCCGCCAACCTGGAGGCCCACGTCTACCGGGCGGCGGTGGCATCCTTGGCCGGCGATCGCGACACGGCGGCGTGGGAGGCGACCGAGATCGGCACCCTGCAGGCGGATTTCGACCTGGCGGCCTGGCTCGAGACCTACCCCATGACCGATGCAGGCCAGGCGCAGCGCCTTGCCGCAGCCCTTGCGGGCCTGGGTTTCGGTTCGTGATCGCCAGGATCCGGCCTTCAGCCTGACTCCAGGTGACTGAAATAAAAAGAGAATGCCATTCTTCGTGATTCCTTCGTGGCGTCTTCGCCACCGCCGGTCATCCGCTCGCCTATAAAACGCTGACAGGAAACGGATCGATTGCAAGGGGGAATTCATGGACAGGATCGCTGTGGTGCAGAACCCGCCGGTGCTGCTCGACCGCCGCCAGAGCATTGACCGGGCGGTGGCCTTCGTCGGCGAGGCGGCTGCCCAGGATGCTTCCATGGTGGTGTTCTCGGAGGCCTTTCTGCCCGGCTACCCGGCCTGGGTCTGGCGACTGCGCCCGGGGGGCGACTGGGACCTCAGCGAGCAACTGCATACCCGTCTGCTGGCGCAGGCGGTGGACCTGTCCCGCGGCGATCTCGACCCCCTGCGTGAGGCGGCCCGCCGCCACGGCGTGACCGTGCTGTGCGGCATGAACGAGCGGGACGGCACCGCCAGCGGAACCACCCTGTTCAACAGCTACGTGGTCATCGGGCCGGACGGGCGTCTGCTCAACCACCACCGCAAGCTCATGCCGACTAATCCCGAGCGCATGGTGTGGGGGGCCGGCGACGGCACGGGGCTGAACGTGGTGGACACCCCCTGCGGCCGGCTGGGGACGTTGATCTGCTGGGAGAACTACATGCCCCTGGCCCGCTACGCCCTCTATGCCCAGGGCGTGGAAATCTACGTGGCCCCCACTTACGACAGCGGTGACGACTGGATCGAGAGCCTGCGCCACATCGCCCGCGAGGCGGGTTGCTGGGTGGTGGGCAGCGGCAACCTGTTGCGTGGCCGCGATATGCAGGCCGGCATCGAGGGCCTGGATGCGCTCTACCCGGATGCCGGCGAGTGGGTGAATCCGGGTGACTCTGTGGTCATCGCCCCGGGCGGGGAAGTGGTGGCGGGGCCGCTGCGCCAGGCCCCGGGCATCCTCTATGCCGAGCTTGACGTCTCGCGGGTGGCGGCGGGTCGCCGTACCCTCGATGTCGCCGGCCACTATGCCCGCCCGGATATCTTCCGGCTCGAGGTGAACCGGCAGCCCCAGGCGCCGGTGAATTTCACGTGAAGGCATCACGGAAGGCGATCATGATGGACAGACGACAATTCAATCGCTGTCTGGCAGCGGGCCTGGCTGCGGGGCTGTGTCCCGGTCTGGGGCGTGCCGGGGAGAGGGAGGATCAGGCCCTGCGGGTCGCCGCCCTGCAGATGACACCGGTATTGGGCGATGCACCGGCCAACCTGCGGCAGGCCGAGGCGCTGATCCGCGAAGCCCAGCGCCGGGGTGCCCAGTGGATCGTCCTGCCGGAGATGTTCACCTCCGCCGCCGCCTTCCATCCGGACATGCTGTCGGCGATCCGGCCGCTGGATGGCGAGCCGGCGCAGCTGCTCAGGCGCCTGGCGCGCCAGGGCCGGACGGTCATCGGCGGTTCCTTTCTCGCCAGTCGCGACGGCGAGGTCTACAACAGCTTCCTGCTGGTGTTCCCCGACGGCCGCGTGTTGCGCCACGACAAGGACCAGCCCACCTACTGGGAGAACTGCTTCTACCGCGGCGGCAGCGACGACGGCGTGCTTGACACGCCGCTGGGCGGGGTGGGCTCGGTGTTGTGCTGGGAGCTCATTCGCTCGCGCACCCTGCGTCGCCTGAAGGGCCGGGTGCGGCTGGTGCTCGGCGGTTCCTGCTGGTGGACCCTGAGCGACGACGTGGATGCCGACAACCCGCTGCGGGCAGCGAACCTGGAGATGCTGCGAGATGCACCGATCAACTGCGCCCGCATGCTCGGCGTGCCGGTGGTGCACGGTGCCCACGCCGGCCCCTTTGCCGGTTACTTCAGCCCGGACCTGCCGGACGTGCCCTACGACTCGCGCTACCTGGGCGAGGCGATGATCGTCGACGCCGACGGCCGCCTGCTCGCGCGCCGTGGCCTGGAGGAAGGGGCGGGGGTGGTCGTTGCCGACATCAGCCTGCCCGCGTCACCGCGGCCGGGCCTGCCGATCCCGGCGGATTTCTGGATGCCGCCGGAGATGCCGCAGCCGTGGAAGGACGCCTGGCAGCGCTGGCTGAAGAGCGGGCGCCATTACTACGAGACCGTGACACGGCCCTACCTGGCGACGGGGGAGGTCGTCGAATACGTGCCCGAGTACCTGTTGTAGTCCCTTCATGAACCGGGTTCGGGACATGCCCCCGTCACGTCCCGGGGCTTCCTGACCGCGGTACCCACCTCGTGATCCTGTACCGCTCCTGCTATTAGGGATAGTCCTGCTGGCGACGCCAGGATGTTGATCTTACGATGGTCGTCGATTCAATGTATCGGAGGACAGGCGCCAGACCATGCAATGTGGTTTGTGGTGAATGGATTGACCATGGTGATGCCAAGACGGCTTGTTACATGGATGTGCCTGATGTCCGTGTTGTTGTTAACCGCCTGCAGCGAGGAGCCGGCGCTGCGTATCGGCAGCAACCAGTGGCCCGGATACGAGCCCGTCTACCTGGCCCGGGAACTCGGTGACTTCGCGCGCAGCGAGGTCAGGCTGGTAGAACTTCCCTCGGCCACCGACGTGATGCAGTACCTGCGCAATGGCAACCTGGATGGTGGCATGCTCACCCTGGACGAGGCCCTCACCCTGATGGCGGAAGGGGTGCCGTTGCGGGCGGTGCTGGTGCTGGATGTCTCCAACGGTGCCGACGCGGTCCTCGCGCACCCGCAGTTCAAGAACCTCAGCGACCTGAAGGGGCGGCGTGTCGGGGTCGAGATCTCCGCGCTCGGTGCGGTGATGCTGGAGTCACTGCTCGAGGCCGCGGATCTGCACCGTGACGATATCGAGGTAGTGCCCCTGACGGTGGATCGGCAGCGCCAGGCCTTCCTCGATCATGCAGTGGATGCGGTCATCACCTTCGAGCCGACCCTCAGCCAACTGCGTTCCCTCGGGGCCGTCACACTGTTCGACAGCAGCCGTATCCCCGGGCGGATCGTCGACGTGCTGGTGCTGCGCGAGGACATCCTCGATGAGCAGGCCGGCCATGTGCGGGCATTGCTCGACGGCTATTTCCAGGCACGGCGCTATCTCGACGAGCAGCCTGCCACGGCCATCGGACGGATGGCACCACGGGTGCACATGAACAACGCTGATTTTCGCACGGCGCTGGCGGGTATCCGGCTGCCGGACCTGGACGAGAACCGGCAGTTGCTGGGCGGCAGCTCACCGCGTCTGACCGCCACCGCAGAAGACCTGTTGACGCTGATGGTCGAGTGGAAGCTGGTCGAGTCGACACCCGATGTCGCACGGCTCGCCGATGACCGCTTCCTGCCGGGGCATCGATGATGGGGGTCATACCGAGCGTACGCCTCAGACGCTGGCTGCCGCTGTTCTTCGGCGCCGGGTTCCTGCTGCTGATCGGCCTCATGCTGGCGCTGGAACTGTTTCAGGGCTTCGCACGGCTGGATCAGCAGGCGAGGGCCGAGGTCAGGAGTTTGTTGGTCCAGTACGTGCTGCCACTGCGTCGTGCGCTGGAATCGCAGCGGCCGCAGGACGTGCAGAGCCTGCTCGGCAGTCTCAGCCTGCGTGATGATCTCGATGCCGCAGCACTCACCGACACGGACAGGCGGGTCCTGTATGCCAGCCACTATGCCTGGCAGGACCGGCCGCTGATCGAGTTCATCCCCGAGGTGCGGGGTATCGATACCCGCTACCAGGGATCGATCGTTTTGCGCGACCTCGGCCATGGCCTGCTTGGCGTCGAGCCGATCGAATACACGCTGGCCGACAAGGGGCGACGTGTGGTGCGGCAGGCACAGCTGTGGCTACTGATCGACACCCAGCGCAGCCACCAGGGGGTGGTCGGGCAGGTGCTCAACTCGTTTCTCGGCGTGCTGCTGTTTGCCCTGCCGGTGATGGCTGGCATGGTCTGGTCGCTCTACCGTTACGTCGGTGCCCCCCTGATCCGCCTTAACCAGTTCACCCATCGCCTCGCCGGGGGCGACTATCAGGCCCGTCTGGAGGTGCGGGGCGAAGGCGAGGTGGCGGAACTGGCCCGGGGCCTGCAGCACATGGGGCAGTCCGTGCACCAGGCAGTCGAGGCACTGAGTGCCAGCGAGCAGCGCCTGTCGGTGACCCTGGACTCCATCGGCGATGCGGTGCTGGTGACCGATACCCTGGGGCTGGTGACGCGGCTCAACCCCGAGGCCGAACGCCTGACGGGCTGGTCGGCCGACGAGGCGGTGGGTCGCCCGATCATCGAAATATTCCGGATCGTCAATGCCGAGACCCGGGAACCCGCCGAGCACCCGGTGGGCCGTGTGCTGCGCGAGGGGCGGGTAGTGGGCCTTGCCAATCACACCACCCTGATCGCGCGCGATGGCGAGGAATACCAGATCGCTGACAGCGCGGCGCCGATCCGGGATGGGGAAGACCGGATGCTGGGGGTGATCATGGTGTTCCAGGATGTCACCGAACGCTACCGGCTGGAGGGTGAACTCAATATGGCCCTGGCCCGCCTGCAGGCGCTGACCGATTCACTGCCCGATCCCTGTTTCGTGCTCAGCGAGAAGGGGGAATATCTGGAGGTGTTCGGCGGGTCGGACAACCTGCTCGCGGAAAGTCGGGAGCGGCTGTTGGGCCGCCGGCTACACGACGTGCTCCCGGCCGAATCGGCGGAGCCGATCATGGAGACCCTGCTAAAGACCCTGTCGACGGGTATGCCGCAGCGCCTGGAGTACAGTCTGAAGGTGCCCGCCGGGGAGATCTTTTTCGAGGGCAATACCACCTGTATCGAGCGGGAGGAAGGGGCCGTGGTGGTCTGGCAGGCCCGTGATATCACCCGTCGCAAGGCGGCAGAGGAGGGTCTGAGCCGGCTTGCCAAGTATGACCAGCTGACCGGGTTGTCGAACCGTGGCCTGATGGTGCACCGGCTGCAGCAGGCGCTGGCCCGATGCCGTCGTACCGGCAGCTTCGGTGCCCTGTTGTTCATCGATCTGGACCGCTTCAAGGACGTCAACGATTCCTTTGGCCACCTGCTGGGCGATCAGCTGCTGACAGGTATTGCCGAACGTCTGCGGCAGCTGATCCGTACAGAGGACCTGGCCGCCCGTTTCGGTGGCGATGAATTCGTCCTGCTCCTGGAGGACGTGGGCCACGACAGGGTCGCCGCCTCGGAGCACGCGGAGTCGGTGGCGATGAAACTGCGCGACGCCTGTGCCCGGCCATTCGACCTGGGCGGCCACGCAGTGCAGGTCGGCCTGAGCATGGGCATCGTCATTTTTCCGGACGACCACGCCGATGCGGAGGAATTGATCAAGCGGGCGGATATCGCCATGTACCGGGCGAAGGAGACCGGGCGCAACCAGGTCTGCTTCTTCTCCCACGAGTTGCAGCAGATCGCCGAGAACCGCATCCAGGTCCAGCGCGATCTGTGCCGCGCCCTGCAGGCGGAAGAGATGGTGCTGTATGTCCAGCCGCGGGTGGACGTGGACGGTCAGTGGATCGGCGGCGAGGTGCTGGTGCGCTGGCAACACCCGGAGCGCGGGCTGCTGATGCCCAGTGCCTTCATCCCCATCGCCGAGGAATCCGGCCTGATCGTACAGCTCGACAGCTGGATCATTTCCCATGCCATCGATGCACTGGCGGAGCAGGTGGCGGCGTTGCCGGAGGGTTTCGGCAGCCTGTCGCTGAATCTCACCGAGCCGCTGATGATGCGCGAGGGTTTCGTGGCCGAGCTCAAGGGCTGGTTGCTCCAGAGCGCCCTGGAGCCGGGCTGGCTGGAGTTCGAGATCACCGAGCGACTGTTGCTCAGTGACCACTCCAAGGCGGCGGTCATCATCGATGCCCTGCGTGAGCTCGGCATCCGCTTCTCGGTGGATGATTTCGGCACTGGCTGCTCGTCGCTGCGCTATCTGCAGCGATTGCCACTGGATACCCTGAAGATCGACAAGTCATTCATCGATCGCCTGCCCGGCCACAGTGGCGACGCCACCATCGT
>JANTHH010000123.1 GCA_024762485.1 Chromatiales bacterium | reverse complement strand
ACCCCGCTGGACGAGGTGGCGGCCGTCGTGGATGTACTGCAGACCCCGGCATTTCTCTGTCGCCAGACCAATTTCATCCAGAACGTGGCGCGTGCCGGCAAGCCGGTGAATATCAAGAAGGGCCAGTTCATGGCGCCCTGGGACATGAACAACGTGGTGGAGAAGGCGCGTGCAGTCGGCAACGACCAGTTGATGGTCTGTGAACGTGGCGTTTCGTTCGGCTACAACACCCTGATCTCGGACATGCGCGGCCTCGCCGTAATGCGCAGCACCGGCTGCCCGGTGGTATTCGACGCCACTCACTCGGTGCAGCAGCCGGGCGGGCTCGGCAGTACCTCCGGCGGACAGCGCGAACACGTGCCGGTGCTGGCGCGCGCCGCTGTGGCCGCAGGGATTTCCGGCCTGTTCATGGAGACCCACCCGGACCCGGATCGTGCCTTGTCGGACGGCCCGAACTCCTGGCCGCTCGACCGCATGGCCGAGCTGCTTTCCGTGCTGCAGGCGATCGACCGCGCGGTGAAGGCCCAGCCCTTTGCCGAAAGTGCAATGTGAATCGCAGGTCACCCGCCGGATGCGGCGGGTGAAATTGGAATCCGAAGCAGAATTTTCAAGTCTTAACGTATTCAGGAGCAGCCATGTCTGAGATAGTCGATGTCCGTGCCCGCGAGGTACTAGATTCCCGTGGCAACCCCACCATCGAGGCCGACGTCATCACCGCCGACGGTGCAATCGGCCGTGCCCTGGTGCCCTCCGGGGCCTCCACCGGCTCCCGCGAGGCACTGGAGTTGCGAGACGGTGACAAGGGCCGTTATCAGGGCAAGGGCGTCCTAAAGGCGGTGGCCAATGTCGAGGGTCCGATCTGCGATGCACTGACCGGCATGGAAGTCAGCGAGCAGGCCTCGCTGGACCAGGCGATGATCGATCTCGACGGCACCGAGAACAAGTCCAAGCTGGGCGCCAACGCCATTCTCGGGGCCTCGCTGGCCGCCGCCCATGCCTGTGCCCAGGAACGTGCCATGCCGCTCTATCAATCCCTCGGCGATGGTAATTACAAGCTGCCGGTGCCCATGATGAACATCATCAACGGTGGCGAACATGCTGACAACAGCGTGGATCTTCAGGAATTCATGATCCTGCCCGTCGGTGCGCCGTCGATCCGCGAGGCCGTGCGTTACGGCGCCGAGGTATTCCATGCGCTGAAGAGCGTGCTCAAGGCCAAGGGCATGAACACCGCGGTCGGTGATGAGGGTGGCTTCGCCCCCGATCTGGGCTCCAACGAGGAGGCCATCGAGGTCATCCTGGAGGCCATCGACAAGGCCGGCTTCAAGGCCGGCGAGGAAATCTACCTGGCCCTTGATGCCGCCAGTTCCGAGTTCTACAAGGACGGCAAGTACGTGCTCGCCTCCGAGGGCAAGAGCTTCGATGCCGAAGGTTTTGTCGACTTCCTCGGCGGTTGGGTCGATCAGTATCCGATCATCTCCATCGAAGACGGACTCGACGAGGGCGACTGGGACGGCTGGAAGATCCTCACCGACAAGCTCGGCAAGCGTGTCCAGTTGGTCGGCGACGACCTGTTCGTCACCAACCCGAAGATCCTCAAGGAAGGCATCGACAAGGGTATTGCCAACTCCATCCTCATCAAGTTCAACCAGATCGGCACGCTGACCGAGACCATTGAGGCCATCCGCATGGCACAGGCGGCCGGTTACAGCGCCGTGGTCTCCCACCGCTCCGGCGAGACCGAGGACACCACCATCGCCGACCTGGTGGTGGCCATGGCCACCGGCCAGATCAAGACCGGTTCCCTGTCCCGTTCCGACCGCGTGGCCAAGTACAACCAGCTGATGCGCATCGAGGACCAGCTCGGTGCCGATGCCGTCTATGCCGGCCGCAGCGCCTTCCCCGGCCTCTGAGCCCGGCTGGATTACGGTAGGGGCACGTCGCATGGACTGGCGCCTGCGGCTGGTCTTTGCCGTGCTGATCATTGCGTTGCTGGCCTTGCAGTACCGGTTGTGGGTGGGTGATGGCAGTCTCGCCGATGTCAGCCTGCTCAAACAGCAGTTGAGCGAGCAGCAGCAGGCACTGCAACGCCTGGAGGCGCGCAATGCCCGGCTGCGGGCCGAAGTGGAGGATCTGCGCCGTGGTCAGGAGGCCATCGAGGCCCGTGCCCGCAGCGAACTGGGCATGATCCGCGAGGGCGAGACCTTCTTCCAGCTGGTCGAGCCAAAGGCGGAAGGCGAAGGACCATGAGCAGCCCGGTGCGACACTGGGCAGTGATCCCCGCTGCCGGTGTCGGCCGGCGCATGGGCTCGGCCATCCCCAAGCAGTATCTCGATCTGGCCGGCCGGCCGGTGATCGATCACACCCTGGAACGCCTGTTGCTGCATCCGCGCATCGACGGGGCCGTTGTCGCCCTCGGCGCAGAGGACGGCTGGTGGCCGGACAGCGCATTCGCCGACCATCCCGACCTGCAGCGGGTGACCGGTGGTGCGGAACGTTGTCACTCGGTGCTCAATGCGCTCGATGCATTGACCGCACGAGGCGCAGCGGATGATTGGGTACTGGTCCACGATGCCGCCCGGCCCTGCATCCGTCGCTGGGATATCGACAAGTTGATGGACACGATTTCCGACCACCCGGCGGGCGGGCTGCTGGGGGTACCGGTGCGCGACACCATGAAGCGCACCGATGCCCGGGGCGGTGTCGTGGCGACGGTGGACAGGAGCCACCTCTGGCACGCCTTCACCCCACAGATGTTCCGCCTGGGTATGCTTCGCAAGGCCCTGCACGGCGCCATCGCTGCCGGTGTCGCCGTCACCGACGAGGCCAGCGCCATGGAATGGGCCGGGCACCGGCCACAGATGGTCGAGGGTCACGACGACAATATCAAGATCACCCGCGCCGCCGATCTCTCCCTGGCAGCCTTCTACCTGCAGTCGCAGTCATCCCTGCACTGAGCGGCTGATTTTTCACTCGCAGGACTGAAGAATCCCCACCCCCTGCCGTTAGTACTCAGCAGTGAGGTATGACGAACAGGGTGTGTTCAGAGAATGACATTCAAACTGGTGAAAATCCTGGTGGCCACGTCGGTTACGCTGGCGGTCTGGTGGTCTGGCCTGGCTGATTCCTATCCACTTTCCGTACTGGCGGGCATCAGCCTGCTTTGGGGCCTGGTGGGTTTTTCCTGTGGCAGGAATAAGGCACAGCGGGCAGAGGCGGCCAGGCCGGCTGTTGACGAGGCTGCGATCAGCGAGATCAAGACGAACCTGCAGTCACTGGCCGACGAGATCGGCCGCGAGGTGGAGGAGACCCGTTACGAGATCCAGCGCATCACACAGCTGATGCGGGAGGCCATCAGCGATCTTGGCAACAGCTTTCATACCCTGGTCGAACAGGTGCAGCGGCAGGAGCAGCTGGTCCATGAGGTCATCGAGCACACCGATAACCATGAAGGCGCTGGCAATGTGCAGGCGTTCGCGGCGGAAACCAGCGGTCTGCTCAATTATTTTGTGGAGATCATGGTGGATGTCAGTCGTGGCAGTGTCGAGGCGGTGCACAACATCGACGACATGGTCGAGCACATGGACGGGGTATTCACCCTGCTGGAGGACGTCAAGGAGATCGCCGATCAGACCAACCTGCTGGCACTCAATGCGGCCATCGAGGCGGCGCGAGCCGGTGAAGCGGGACGCGGCTTTGCGGTGGTTGCTGATGAGGTTCGTCGGCTCTCGCAGCGTTCGAACAGCATGAACGAGCAGATTCGCGGCCAGGTGGGCGAAGGTAAGGCGGCCATCGAGAGGGTACGAAGTACCGTCAGTGAGATGGCCAGCAGGGACATGAATGCCACCATCGAGTCCAAGGACAAGGTCGACCATGCCATGCAGGAGTTCGAACAGGTCAACCGGCAGACGAATCAGCAGATCGGCCAGGTTTCCGACATTGCCCGGGTCATAGATCAGGAGGTCGGCGTGGCCGTACGGTCACTGCAGTTCGAGGACATCGTCACCCAGGCCCTGCAGGCCACCGAGCGGCATGCCGAACGGCTCGAGGGGCTGGGGCGGCTGCTCGAGACCCTGCAGCAGCTCGATAGCGACGGCGGAAATGCCCCTGTCGTGGCCGAACAGTTGCGAGCCGGATTGCAGGCGAGTCACGAACTGCGACTCGAGCGTCCCAGCAAGGCCGTGTCCCAGGAATCCATGGGGTCGGGTGAGATCGAGCTTTTCTGATCGGGCGGCAGGGTTCGGCCAGTGATCATGGCGGCCGGCACAAAAGACATGGAGATATCCAATCGACAATATCGGCATGGCCCCTGTTTTCCAGGTCATACAGGCATGCCGAAGCAGCGGGAATATGAGCAATGAGCGTGAATTCAGAGTTTTCTGACAGCGAGCAAAAATTGACGATCAGCATCAGCGGCAACTTTGATTTTTCTATCCAGAAAGCGTTTCGCGATGCCTATCAGGATACGGATGCCGACGCGAGCTACGTGGTGAATCTCATGGAAACGGAATATATGGACAGCTCGGCATTGGGTATGTTGCTGATGCTGCGCAAGCATGCCGGCGACGAGAGGTCGAATGTGTCACTGTTCGGTGCCAACCAGAGCGTGCGCAAGATTCTTGATGTGGCCAAGTTCGACAGGTTGTTCGACATCCGCTGAGTCGGATGGCAGATGATGATGTCCCTGTTTGGCGAGCTGGCCTCGGTGATGAGGCGGGTGCGGGGCGGCCGGGTGGACGCCGCGCTGCTTTCGTCGCTGTACGAGAACCTCGTCTTCTCGCAATTCGCGATCCTGCCGATTGCCTTGGTACTGGCGGTCTATGCTGCGAATGCCGTCGATAAGGGTCTGTTGATTTACTGGCTGATCTACGTGGTTACTGTCGCCGTGGTGCGGCTGCTCAGCGGACTGCTCTTCAATCGCCGCATGTCCAGGGGGTATTTAAACGGGGCCTCGATATGGCATGCGGCACACTATCTCGGCGTGGTGCTGGGCGGGCTCGGATGGGCCGCTGCGAGCTACGTTTTCCTGACAACCGATCAGCTGGATCTGCAGGTGCTTATCGTCGGGATCATCGCCGGTGTTTCAGCAATGTCGGTGCCGACGCTTTCCGCGAGTCTGTTGTCCGTTGCGACTTTCCTGGTGCTCAGCATCGGGCCGCTTGCTGCACACTATCTCGTCGTCGATGATGCAAGACAAGGTCTCGGCATTCTCCTGGTGTTCTTCATTATCATGCTGATGCTGATGAGTCTCCGCAGTCATATTTCACTGCGCAAGGGGATTCAGGCACGCCTGGAAAAAGAGACGCTGCTGGGGGACATGCGTGAGCATACCCGGAAACTGGAGGAACAGCGGGATCTGGATGAGGCAGAGCGCGCAATGGCGTTGACCGTGTTCGGTTCCATCATGCCCCTGGAGAAACTCGACCTGCCGAACATCGCCTGGCACCTGTCGAGCCATTCGGCATTCAACGGTGACATGCTGCTGATCGAGCAGCGCCCTGATGGTTCACAGAACATACTTCTGGGTGATTTTACCGGCCACGGTCTGGCAGCCAGTCTGGGTGCAATACCCGTTGCCGATATCTTCCGCAGCATGAGTCAGAAGGGTTTCAGCGTCGAGTGCATCGTCAGCGAGATCAACAACAAAATCTACCATCAGCTGCCGGACAACCTCTTTCTGGCGGGCTGCCTGGCCGAGCTGGACGGTACGCGGTCGCGCCTGCGGATCTGGAACGCAGGCCTGCCTTCCGTCTATGTGCTGGACGGGCGGGATGGCACCATCCGCACCCGGATCGATTCACTCTCTCCCCCCCTCGGGATCCTCGGGGAGAATCTTCTCGACGAGCGGCCACTGGTTATCAGGATGGAGGCGGGTGATCAGTTGTTCATGGCGACCGATGGTGTCATCGAACAGCGTAACAAGAGCGGTGAGCAGTACGGTGAACGTCGTCTCGAGACCGTCCTGAACCAGGTGAAAAGCATCAAGGACGTCGCGAAGGCGCTGCAGCACGACCTGCTCAAGTACTGTGACGGGGCAGCCCAGGGAGATGATGTGACCTTTGTCATCGCGCAGACAGAAAGACAGACCGTGCAGAAGACCGCCGCGGTCAGCAGCCTTGACGAGCATCAACCCGTCGCCAGTCATTGGGCATTGACCCTGAAGCTCGAGGCGGATGCGCTGGCAACCTTCAATCCGGTGCCGGTACTCAGTCACGTCATCAAGGAATTCAACGCAGAGAACCAGTCCATTGAGCATGCAGACCTTGTGCTGGGCGAGTTGTACAAAAACGCCCTCGATCATGGCGTGCTACAGCTTGATTCACAGTTGAAGCAGACACCGGAAGGCTACGTGGAGTACTACGCCTTGCGGGATCAGTTGCTGGGAGATCTAAAGACAGGCGAGGTGGAGATCCGGCTCGCCAATGCCGTCGAGAAAGATGGCGGCAGTATCACACTGACTGTGAGCGACTCCGGTGAGGGATTCGATGTCGAGCGCGTGTTCACACGGGCGGGCGAGGGCAATGATTCTGCCCATGGCCGGGGTGTGGCGCTGGTGAGGTCACTGTGCGAGAGCGTGGAATTCATCGGCAACGGCAGCCAGGTGAAGGCCGAGTATCGCTGGTAGTTCCTGCCCGCGGCCGGTGTGTACGCTGGCAGATCGATGCTAGTGATAGCGACGCATCTGCCCGACCAGCACGCCCTGAACCTGTACCTGGTCGGGTGGAAAGACCATGGGAGACATTGTGCTGTTGGCCGGGTGCAGGATGGTCTTGCCGGGTTGTTGCTCGATGCGTTTGAGGGTGGCATCGCTGCCCTCCACCAGTGCCACCACGATCTCGCCATTGCGTGCCTGGTCGCGCTGTTCGATCACCACCAGGTCGCCATCGAGGATCCCTTCATCGATCATCGAGTCGCCATTCACTTCCAACACGTAGCAGGGCTTGTCGGTGCGCAGCATGGGCGGTACGGGGATGGTCTCGGGGTTGCTGATCGCCTCGATCGGACGGCCCGCGGCGATCGCACCGTAGAGCGGCAATTCGTCCTCGCCGGGGTGTGGGCTGGTGGGGGCGGCAGATTGTTCAGCCAGACGGATGCCACGGCGTTGGTTGTTCATCGGCTCGACCAGCCCGGCATCGATCAGCGCCTGAATCTGCTTGTGCAGGGAGCCGCGTGATTTCAGACCCAGGGCGGTGCACAACTCGTCGAGGGTGGGTGGGTGAGGGAAGTCGTCCAGGTGGTCACGCAGGTAATCGTAGATCTCCTGCTGGCGTCGGGTCAGCGTCGGCGACATGGCTTCTTCCTTGTGTTGAGGTGGCAGGTTCTTGTTAGGTTCTTGCCATAATATAGAACACAGGGAGAACTTGTCCAGCCTCAGTCATCACTGCCGGCAGGATTGGCGGCGAGTGTCACGTGATAGCCATCGCCAGCGGATGCGGGCAGGCAACCTGTCAGCTGTCCCGCCTTGCGTGCGACCAGCAGACGTCGTCCGAGTGGCAGAAAGAGGGTCTCGCGTCCATCACCCTGTGCCGGGTCGAAACGGATGTAGACCCGCTTGCCGGCGACATCCGTCCCCGCCTGCAACAGTGTCTCGACCTGTCGTAACGCGGCCTCCCTGTCCAGGCCCCGCAGGTCCAGTTCCAGGTCGGCATCTTCCGGTTGGGCAGAGAGTCTGCAAAGTGGGTTTTCTTCAAAATAGGGCATGGGGGTGGCTCTCAAGGGTTCCTGCAAGTGCACTCGCTGCGCGCACCACGCCATCTTAGCACCCCTTCGATTCACCCTGCGGAGGTGCCGCGCTGTGCTAATTTATGGGTCCCAGAGGATGAGCCAGGTGCGGTCAAGTGCAACAGTATGATGTGGTGGTGATCGGTTCGGGACCGGCGGGCGAGGGCGCCGCGATGAAGTTGGCAAAGGCCGGCAAGCGGGTCGCGGTGATCGAACGGCAGGCGCAGGTCGGGGGTGGATGCACCCACCAGGGGACGATTCCCAGCAAGACCCTGCGTCATGCCATCCAGCTGCTGGCCGATTACCGTCACCACCCCCTGTTCGAACAGCGCGTGGCCGAGATGGATGTGACCTGGCCGCAGCTGTTGAGCACCACCCGGAACGTGATCGG
>JANTHH010000122.1 GCA_024762485.1 Chromatiales bacterium | reverse complement strand
AATAACAAGACCCATTGAAGGGGGAACCCAATGAAATTGAATAAAATCGCGCGCGGCTGTGCGGCAGCCGCCACGGGAGCCGTCCTGCTCATGGCAGGCGAGGCGCAGGCCGCCAACTGGCTGATGCTGCAGGGTACCGAGCCGGCCTCCGCCGCCGGCCGTGCCAAGGTCTGGGGCTTCATCCAGGCCCAGTACCAGCATGACTTCAGTGATCCGAACCCGAAGACCGGCGCCTATGCACCGCCGAAACTGATCGGCCCGAACCTGGAGAGCCAGTCGGCCTTCAACGTCAACCGTGCCCGCATCGGTGTGCGCGGCCAGAATTTCCCGCTGGACGCCAAGACCAACTACTTCTTCCTGGCCGAGTTCGGCAACAACGCCATCACCCAGCCGGGTAATGCCTTTGCCAAGATCACCGACGCCAGTGTCACCCTGAACCATATCCCGGGTGCGCGGGTGCGGGTGGGTCTGTTCAAGACCCCGGGTGCGGAAGAGGCCCTGCAGGCGATCCACGTCTTCGACTACATCAACTTCACCACGGTGACCAACCAGTTGTTGCTGGAGCGTAACAACAGCGACAACAGTGGTTCGGCTTCGGGCCCCACCGGTTCGAGCCTGAATGCCTTTGATGAATCGGTGTCTGCGGTGCGTGATACCGGTATCCAGGTGTTCGATACCTTCAAGCGTGGTGACTGGGAGCACTCCTACGCCTTCATGGTCGGAAACGGCAACGGCCTGAATTTCGGTGACGACAACGACGCCAAAGATATCTACCTGTACTGGTCATCGGAGAAAGTCTTCGGCGGCAAGGGTCCGCGTCGTCAGGGCTGGAAGACGTTCGCCTGGTACCAGGGTGGTGAGCGTCAGTTCGATGCCGATTCCGATGGCTATGCCGAGTACCATGACCGTACCCGTTATGGGGTGGGTACCAAGTACCTGAAGAAGCCCTTCCGGGTCACCGCGGAATACATGAAGGGTGATGGCATGATCTTTGTCGGTCCGGACAAGCCCAATTATGCGATGGTTCCACCGGCCACCAACAACCCGAACCATGCCGGAAATGGCGTGGACAACTCGGCAGATGGCTGGTACATCGAGGGCGGCTGGTACATCCCCAAGACCAAGTGGGAGATCGACCTGCGTTATGACGTCTATAACCGTCTTACCGATCCCATGTCGACCAATGCGCCGTTCACCGCTGACCTCGAAACAAAGTTCGAGACCCTCACCGTCGGTGCCCAGTACCACTTCAACAAGAAGACCCGCGTGAACATGGAATATGCTTTCCGTGACTTCAATGCGATCAACGACCCCCGTGCACCGAATGGCAATGGTCCCAACGACAACCTCGATGGCGTCGATGGTCGTGCCGCCATTCAGGTGACAGCCGTCTTCTAAGCAGAAGGATTCCGGGAGACCGGAGTTGCGCTCTTTACCGGCGATCTTTGATCGCCGGTTTTTTTTGCCTGCAGATAGCCGTCCCGACAGTTGCGGTCGTGCAGGCAATGGCGGCTGGCTTCGGCCGGTCATAGTGAACGGGGCCGTGAACATTGCGGCACCACGTGGGTCGCACACTGTCACCGCAACGAACAACCGGAACGAAAAAATGATCAAACGACTTTGGAAAGTATTTATCCTTGTCGCGCTCGGCTGGGTGGGTGGTGTTGCCGCCAGCCCGGAGGGCCTGTTGAGGGACTTCGATGGCGCGCCGCATCAGCTTGAGGAATACACCGGCAAGGGCAAGTGGCTGGTGGCGATAATATGGGCCTCGGATTGCCATATCTGTGACAAGGAGATGCCGTCCTATGAGGCGTTTCACCGGCAGCATGCCGCGAAGGATGCCGAGGTGCTGGGAATCAGCCTGGATGGCGAGGAAAGGCAGCTGGATGCGGAGCAGTTCATCGAGGACCACGGCATGAGCTTCACCAACCTGATCGCCGAACCCGCCCCCCTGATGGGCTATTACGCGATGCTCACCGGCTCGAGTTTCGTGGGTACGCCAACCCTGCTGCTGTACGACCCGCAGGGCCGGCTACGTGCGGCCCAGGCGGGCGCTGTGCCGGTGAAGGTGATCGAGGACTACATCGCCAGTCATTCCAGCCAGTCGGCCGGTTCCTAGTTGCTGGAGGATACCGGCCGCACCCGCGCAGCGACGAGCCGGGCCCGTTCCCGGCAGTCTTCCACCTCGTCGCCGTAGGCCAGGGCGACGCCCATGCGACGGCGGACATAGGACTCCGGCTTGCCAAACAGGCGCAGGTCGCTGCCGGGTACGGCCAGGGCCTGCTCGACGTCTTCAAAGGCAATGGCCTTTTCGTCGAGCCCGCCATAGATCACCGCCGAGGCCCCGGCATTGCGCAGGCGGGTGTCCACCGGCAGACCAAGTACCGCACGGGCATGCAGTTCGAATTCGTTCTGGTGCTGGGTGGTCAGGGTGACCATGCCGGTGTCGTGGGGCCGGGGGCTGACCTCGCTGAACCACACCTGGTCGCCCCTGACGAACAGCTCGACGCCAAACAGTCCGCGCCCACCGAGTGCCTCGGTGACCTTGCGGGCCATGTCATGGGCGCGGCTCAGTGCCGTCTCGCTCATCGGCTGGGGCTGCCAGCTCTCCACGTAGTCCCCCTGTTCCTGGCGGTGGCCGATGGGCTCGCAGAAATGGGTGCCGATGCCCCCGTCGGCCGCCTGCGCACGCACTGTGAGCAGGGTGATCTCGTAATCGAAATCGATCATCTGTTCGACAATTACCCGACCACGATCGACCCGGCTGCCGTCACGGGCATGGTCCCAGGCGCTGTTCAGGTCAGCGGCACTGCGCAGCAGCGACTGGCCCTTGCCGGAGGATGACATCACCGGCTTGACGATGCAGGGATAGCCGATGCCGCTGTCGATGGCGGCGCGCACCTCGTCGAGACTGTTGGCGAACGCATAGCGCGAGGTGGGAAGCCCCAGGTCCTCGGCGGCGAGCCGGCGTATGCCCTCGCGGTTCATGGTCAGTTCGGTGGCGAGCGCGGTGGGGATCACCTCGGCCAGGCCGTCGCGCTCGATGCGCGCCAGCTCGTCAGTGGCGATGGCCTCGATCTCGGGCACGATCAGGTGTGGTCGCTCCTTTTCCACCAGGGTGCGCAGTGCACCGGCATCGGCCATGTCGATGGTGTGGGCGCGGTGGGCGACCTGGTGGCCCGGTGCGTTCGGGTAACGGTCGACGGCGATCACCTCGATACCGAGGCGCTGCAGGGCGATGATGACCTCCTTGCCGAGTTCGCCGCTGCCCAGCAACATGACGCGCAGCGCAGAAGGGGAAAGCGGTGTGCCGATCTTCATGGCGGGGCTCCCTGTGCGAGGATGGTGAACGGCGTATTATGCACCCGTTAGGGTGGCCATTCGACGAGTCAGGGGCCGGCGACTGTTACCTGGCTGTCATCGGCCGCCCGTAGGATTAAGGATTTTCTCGGCGGAGGTATCAGGATGGCAGGACGTATCGGTATCAACGGTTTTGGCCGCATGGGCCGGCTGGGGCTGCGGGCGGCGTGGGGCAACCCGGCTCTGCAGTTCGTGCAGATCAACGAGATCAGCTGTGACGCGGCGGCCTCCGCCCATCTGTTGAAGTTCGATTCGGTACACGGTCGTTTCGGGCCGGAGTGTGCGGCAGCTGACGGCGCCCTGCACATCGACGACACGCCCATCGCCTACAGTTCGCATGCGGCCATCGGGGAGACAGACTGGTCCGGCTGCGATGTGGTCATCGAGGCCACCGGGCGGTTCCGCAAGGTGGAGCAGTTGCAGGCCTACTTCGACCAGGGCGTGAAGAAGGTCATCGTCGCTGCGCCGGTATCCGGGGCCCTGAACGTGGTCTACGGCATCAACGACGACCAGTACGACCCGGCATCGCATCATCTGCTGACGGCCGCCTCCTGCACCACCAACTGCCTGGCGCCCGTGGTCAAGGTGATGCACGAGCAGGTCGGTATCGTGCACGGCAGCATGACCACCATCCACGACATCACCAATACACAGACCATCGTCGACAAGGGACACAAGGACCTGCGCCGGGCGCGTGCCTGCGGCGAGTCGCTGATACCCACCACCACCGGTTCGGCCAAGGCCATCACCCAGATATTCCCCGAACTCCAGGGGCGTCTAAACGGCCTGGCGATCCGCGTGCCCCTGCTCAATGCCTCGTTGGTGGATTTCGTCTTCGAGGCCAACCAGCAGGTGACAGCCGAGGAGATCAATGGCCACTTCAAGCAGGCGGCACTGGGGCCGCTCGCGGGCATCCTCGGCTACGAGGAACGGCCGCTGGTGTCGGTCGACTACCGTGACGATCCACGCTCGGCCATCGTCGACGCACCCTCCACCCTGGTGGTGGATGGAACCCAGGTCAAGGTGCTGGCCTGGTATGACAACGAGTGGGGCTATGTGAACCGCATGATGGAACTGGCCGACAAGGTGGTCCGCCTGCTCACCTAGTACCTCCGCCTCCCGGCCCGGGTGCTACCATGGCCGCCATGAACAGTCCCCTGGTTTCACTCATCGCGGCCATGGCGGCCAATCATGTCATCGGCCGCGACAACCGCCTGCCCTGGCAGCTGCCGGAAGACCTCGCCCACTTCAAGCGCATCACCATGGGCAAGCCCATGATCATGGGGCGCAGGACCTGGGAGTCGCTGCCGGGGCTGCTGCCCGGTCGTCCGCACATCGTGGTCAGCCGCAACCCCCGCTATCGTGCCGAGGGTGCCCTGCTGGCCACCTCGCTGGAGGAGGCCATCGAGCGGGGTGGCCAGCTGGCGGACGAGGTGATGATCATCGGCGGCGCCGATCTCTATGCCCAGGCGATCCCCCTGGCCGGGCGCATGTACCTGACGCTGATCGATGCCGAGGTCGAGGGTGACGCCTACTTCCCGGCCTACGACGGCCAGGCCTGGCGGACAGTGAGCCGCGAGGTGCATCCGTCGACGGCAGGGCAGCCGCTCGGATATCAATTCCTGACGCTGGAGCGGGCCTGAGCCCTCAATGCACGGTGCTCAGCAGGCCCTCCATCAGCCCGATTGCCTGGGGCTTGTAGCCGCTGCCGAACAGGTTCAGGTGATTGAGCACGTGGTAGAGGTTGTAGAGCTGCTTGCGGGTCGGGTAGCCCGGGTCGAGAGGCCAGGTGGCGTTATAGGCGGCGTAGAATTCGGACTCGAAACCACCGAACAGTTCGGTCATGGCGATCTCCGCCTCGCGGTCACCGTAGTAGGTGGCCGGATCGAAGATCACGGGTTCCCCCTGGGCATCGAAGGCCATGTTGCCCCCCCACAGGTCGCCGTGGATCAACGATGGCTGCGGTGCGTGATCGAGCAGGGCGGGGACGGCCTCAAGCAGTTTCTCCCCCAGTTGCTGGAGATGGCCGCCGTGGCCATTGCGCGCGGCCAGTTCGAGCTGCGCCCCCAGCCGGTGCAGGCGCCAGAAGGTCGGCCATTCGGCGGTCCAGTCGTTGGGCTGTGGAGTGGCACCGATGGTGTTGTCGCGGTGCCAGCCGTAGTGCCCGGCATGGTGGCGGTGCATGGCGGCGAGTTGTTCACCGGCCTTCGCCTGCCCATTCCTGGCGGGACCGAGATCGAGGTGTTCGAGTACGATGTACGCCTCGCTGCCGGTGGTGCCGACACACAACGGACGCGGCACGCGAATGCTGTTGCTGGCATCAATCTCGTTGAGTCCCTCGAATTCGGCCTCGAACATGTCGAACAGGCTGGCGCGATTGAGTTTGACGAACCAGCTCTGCCGGCCATCGCCGAGTTGCACCGCCCGGTTGATGCAGCCGCCGCCCAGTTCCTGGACGGTATCCGGCACGAAGGGGCTCCCCGATGCCTGGCTGATATGGCGGGCGATACGTTGCCAGTCTCTCATCGGCCGGGCTCAGTGACGAACCAGGCGTTCGTGCAGCGGACTGCTGCGGGGAAAATGGGCGCGCAGGAAGGCCATCTGGTCGGCGAGGATGTGACGGCCCTGCAGATAGATATACTCGGCGTGGGTCGGGGCGAAGGGGATGGCCAGCAGCTGCATCCCCGCCTGCTCGGGCGTGCGCCCCGCCTTGTGGGTGTTGCAGCGGATACAGGCAGTGACCACGTTGGTCCAGATGTCCGGCCCGCCCTGGCTGACCGGCGTCACATGATCGCGGGACAGGCCATGCCGGCTGAAATGCTCGCCGCAATAGAGACAGAGGTGATCGTCGCGCTGGAACAGGGTGTGATTGTTGAGTGGCGGGGTGTAGTTGTCCCGCAGCTTCTGCAGCGCCCGGTTGTTGCCATGGGTGGCGATGATCGAATGCAGGACGAGTTGGCTGCGGCGATGTGTGTGGGCATTGATGCCGCCGTGCAGGCGGAACAGGGGGTCACCGCAGGTATAGGCGATCTGGCCGAGGGCATGGAGCTTGACTGCCTGGCGGAAGTCTATCCATTCCATCGGCATGCCGGCGGCATCGGTACGCAGGATCTGTTGTACGAGGCTGACCATCACACGGGTATCCCTGGCGCGTTTTCAAAGTTATGTCATAGATGGGAATGGGGTTCAAGCACGCCCATATGACAAGGGGTGACGGATGTGCGCCTTGTCTGGCGGGGTCTGTCGGCAGCACGGCGTCGATGATCAACGGATAGGTGGATGGGTTTTCCCTCGCCCTCTGGTGGAGAAAAAAGCGGATGTCAAGCATTGACAAGATCTTTTTCGGCATTTATGCACACCACCCGATGCTGCTGTCGACGTCGGGATCAGGGGCGGTGAAGGCAGTCAATTAGCATCTCATGAAATATCGTAACTCATTGTTATAAATGAACTTATTATTTTTGATCAAAAAATTGTCAAATTAATGAAATGTCTTTATTCATGGGGCCTGAGGCCGTCTCCGGTGACTTACTCCACAGAGTTATCCACAGCTTCTGTGGAAAACCACCGGGCCCGGATTTCGCGGTCGGCGTCGGGAATTAAATGACTGGATTGTCGGCAGGGGGCGGTCGATGAGCGGCCACCCCCCGATCCTCCGGGTGGCGCTGGCTGCGCCGCTCGAAACCCTTTTCGACTACCTGCCGCCACCGGGAGTCGATCCCGGCGATCTGTGCCCGGGGGTGCGCGTCATGGTGCCCTTCGGCCGCGGCCGGCGCTGTGGCCTGCTGGTGGCCGTGGCCGCATCGGCGGCCGTGCCCACCGCCCGCCTGCGTGCGGCCGAGGCCCTGCTCGACGCAGAGCCCCTGTTTGAGGCGGACCACCTTGGGTTTCTCCAGTGGACCGCCCGTTATTACCATCATCCGCCCGGGGAAGTCCTGACCCAGGCGCTGCCGCTGCGGTTGCGCCGGGGCGAGTCACCCCATGCCCTGGGTGAGGCGGGCTGGCGACTCACCCCTGCCGGCGAGGACTTGTCGGACGATGCGTTGTCGCGTGCGCCCCGGCAACGCCAGGTGGTGGAATTCCTGCGGCAGCACCCCGGCGGGGTGGGCGGCTCGCTGCTGCGCAGTGCCCTGGGTGATCCCGCCGCGCCATTGCGCTCATTGCGGGAGAAGGGGCTGGTCGAGGCCTGCGAGCTGGTGACATCGGAGGACGGCGCATCGCCACCGGCGGCTGCGGCTCATTCGCTGAACGAACAACAGGCCGCGGCGGTCAGCACGGTGAGTGGGGCCCTCGGTGGCTTCGCCGGCTTTCTGCTCGACGGCGTCACCGGCAGTGGCAAGACCGAGGTCTATCTGCAACTGGCGGGTCAGGTGATCGCCGGCGGGCAGTCCGTGCTGATGCTGGTGCCGGAGATCTCGCTGACCCCGCAACTGGTGCGGCGATTCGAGTCGCGTCTGGGTGACGGCCTGGCCCTGCTGCACTCCGGACTGAACGAACGCGAACGCGAGCTGGCCTGGCAACGCGCCAGGCTGGGGCAGGCGCGGCTGGTGATCGGCACCCGTTCGGCGGTATTCACGCCGCTGCCGGACCTCGGCCTGGTATTGGTGGACGAGGAGCACGACCTGTCCTACAAGCAGCAGGATGGCCTTCGCTACTCGGCACGGGATCTGGCCGTGGTCCGGGCCCAGCGTGCTGCCTGCCCGGTGGTGCTCGGCACGGCGACGCCGTCGCTGGAGAGCCTCTACAACGCCCGGGAAGGCCGTTACGGCTGGCTGCGGCTGGAGCAGCGGGCAGGCGGTGCCA
>JANTHH010000121.1 GCA_024762485.1 Chromatiales bacterium | reverse complement strand
TACGAACAGCAGGGCATCAGTGCCTATTGCGAGTATCAGATCGCCCATGAGGAGGAACTGCTCGAGCCGGGTGTCGCCTTTCCCCTGGTGAAGAAACTGCTGGGGCTGAACGAGGTATTCGATGGCCGGGTCAAGGTCGAGGTGGTGCTGATGTCACGCAACAGTGCGGACACGGGGCTGCGGATCTTCAATTCCATCCAGCATCACGGCCTGGACATCACCCGGGCCGCCTTCACCGGCGGGGCGAGTCCCTTCGAATACGCCGCCGCCCTCGGCGCGCATCTGTTTCTGTCCGCCAACGCCGGGGATGTCAGCCGTGCCCTGCTGGCGGGCATGGCCGCGGCGACCATCGTCGGGCCGGCCCTGCCCGGCGGTGAATCCACCCGCGATGATCAGCTGCGTATCGCCTTTGACGGTGACGCGGTGCTGTTCTCCGACGAGGCCGAGCGCGTCTACCGCAGTGAGGGGCTGAGCGCCTTCGAGGCCAGCGAGAAGGCCGCCGCACATCGCCCGTTGAGCGGCGGCCCATTCAAGCGCTTCCTTCAGGTGTTGCACCAGATGCAGTCGCTGGCGGTGGAGGGCACCTCGCCGATCCGCACCGCACTGTGCACTGCGCGTGGTGCGCCAGCCCATGAGCGGGTGATCCGTACCCTGCGCGACTGGGGCATCCGCATCGACGAGGCGTTGTTCCTCGGTGGCATGGACAAGGCGGCCTTTCTCAAGGCGTTCGGGGCCGATATCTTCTTCGACGATCAGCAGGCCCATTGCGAATCCGCGAGCCGCCATGTGCCGACCGGACACGTCCCCCACGGGGTGGCGAATCCCTGAAAATCCGGGCGTTCAGACCTGCTGTTCGCCGATGATCTCGGTGGTGGCGGGTTGTAGGAAGTTGCCCTGGATGAAGTTGACGCTGATATTCCACAGCACGGACAGGCTGTCACCGGATTCCACGCCCACCACGACGGTAAGAAACCCCTTTGCCTGCAGCTTTTCGTTGACCTGGTTGAGATTGTCCTGCTGCTGCTGATCCGTTGCCAGGTTGGTGATATAGGCCGGATCGAGCTTGATGTAGTCGGCACCGATACTCTCGGTGAGGACATCACTGTCAGGGTCGGCGAGGTAGTTGGAGATCGCGAGCTTGCAGTTGATCTTCTTCAGGCCGTCGATGAAGGCCTGGGCAGCATAGATGTCGGCGCGCAGATCTGCCGCCTGCAGCTGCAGGGTCAGCCAGGCACCCTTGGCGTCGTGGTCGCGCAGACAGTCGCAGATCCACAGCAGCAGGCTCTCATCCTGCAGGCAGGTGCGTGACAGGTTGATGAAGAAGTGGATCTTGCGGCCTTCCGCGCGCTGCTGGACCAGTTCGCGGATGCTCGCCTTTATCACCCAGCGGTCGATCTCGCTCAGCAGCCCGGCCTGTTCCGCCTGTGGCAGGAATTGTTCGGGGAGCAGTTTCTCTTCTCCACTGGGCAGGCGCAGCAGCACGGCATAGTGTTCCCGGGTATCGCCCTGGAGACTGACGATAGGCTGGTATTCGAGGGTGAGCAGGTCATCGTTCAGGGCTTGGCGCAGGGCCTCGACCACCGGCGCGTCCGCCTCGTTGACTTGCCCGCTGACGTGCTCGGTGGACTCAGGCGGGGGTGCGGCCTCTTCATCTGCGGCGTCGCCGATCCGCCGCAGTACGATCTGGGTGCAATCCTCGCCCTCGAGCTGGGCAGGGAAGAAGGCGATCTGCGCCTCGAAGTGCTCACCGCCGGCCGTTTGGCAGGTGGTGGCCTGCGCCTTGACCTCCTGGTTGTCGCTGAGCTGACGCAGTACCCGCTTGAAGTCGGGGCGCTGTTCAGGGGCGATCAGATCCATCACCGGAAGCCCCTCCATGTCGGCGGCGTCGTCAAAGCCGAACAGTGAAAGATAGCCGGGGTTCACGCTCATGTGCATGCCATCGGCGATATAGGCGATGGCATCGAGCGATTCGAGTTCGAGTTGCCCGCAGCGCTGTTCCGCGGCCTCGAGCTCGCTGCGCAGCCTGGCGATTTCCAGGCGGTGCAGCTGATTGCGGTGTTCGCGGCGGACGGCAAAGGAGAGGTGGCCCAGTTGCAAAGGTGGGACGATGTCCCTGATCTCGAAATTCGTGGTCAGCGGGAGATAGCTCTCACTGGACTCCGCGAGCAGCAGGATGGGTAGCTGGCTATCGCTGTCGCGCAGTTGCGCGAGTATCTGCGGGAGTTCGGCCCCGGCAGTGTCGGCATGGATGATCGCCATGCCCAGGGTGCCGCCCTCCAGTGCGCGGTCCAGTTCGACAGGGCTGTCGACATGGGTGGCATGTACTGCCAGGCCATCGTTGCGCAGGGTGCTGACATAGTCATTCACCTCGTTGTACGTCCCGCCATAGACCAGCAGCTGGAGGCTGGTCTCGGCCACGAGACGGCTGCTGGTGGCCTGCAGGTTGCTGACGACACTGTTTTCCATGCTCAGAGTACTCAATCTGCCGATAGACCGGCGGGGTTCCCCATGGTTGCCGGCTGGCAAGTGCCGGCAGGTGATGCCTTCACGCAGTCTTTCCGGTAGTTACAGGCTGGACCACAGGTCCTCGTAGCCGCCGTCAGACTCGCCGTCTGTGCCACCGTCCCGATCGTTGTTGACCAGTGACTGGCAGGCATATCGGCGGAAGGCACCTGTGACCTCGACCAGGCGGAGTATGCGCAATGTCTGCTTGCTGCCGTTGTCGAAGGTGACCTTGAGTTCAGTGCCTTCGGCCAGGTTCGCCGCCTCCAGCAACACCTCGGTGAAGTCGTGCTTGTTGCCACTGGCGGGGATCAGCAGACAGCGCAGTTCGGCCTGCTCGCCGGACTTGCCGCCCGTGCTCGAGAGTGCCCGCCTGCAGGCCGGCGAGAACATCTCGATGCCCAGTTCCAGTGGTGCCTTGTGTGGCTGGGACATCCAGCGGACCACGCCCAGTCCGAACTGCTGGGCATCGGCAGCGGACTGTACGCCGATGAGTTCGCCGATCTTCACCGGCGGGATGTCGCGCCCCGGCCATTCGATACAGTAGCCGTTCGCACTCTCGCTCAGGGTCTTTACCTGCCAGGTGTGATCCTCGGCCTCGCTGTTTTCGCCGGCGGTCCATCCCGGCTTGCTGTGCTCGGTCAGCTCGGTGTGACTCGACAGCAGCGAGGTGCTGTCCTGGAACAGGGAGTCCTCTGCCGAGATGCCGGCCATCGGGCTCAGGCTGAGCTGGTTGTTGCTGCTGCCGAGCCAGATGTCCGGGTCCGGCGCGTTGATGGCATTGCTGGTGATGTAAGGATCCTGCTCGACGGCGGGCTCGGGCACGGCCGCTGCCAGATCGGCTGCCTGCATGCATCGATGGATGCGATTGAGGCCGGAGACCACCTGTAGCTCGAAGTTGAGGCGGGTCCTCACCGGTCGGCGCCCGGGCCCCTGTTCCCAGTTCTTGAGCAATCGCCGCAGCATGGCGGTGGAGGGTTTGCCATTGGCGCTGTAGGTGGTCGATTCCGCCACCTCACCCTCGAAGTCGAGAATATTGTTGACCTGGTTGATCAGCTTGCGCAGGTCGAACGCCCGACCGCGCTGCCCCACCTGGGGTGGACGCAGCCGGTCGTTGTGGGGTGGCTCATCGGTCCATAGATCGACGTGGTAGAGACCGAGCGGGCGATCGTGCTTGTCGAGCATGCGCAGATCGATCATGTCGGCCCAGTTGCTCTCGTGGTCCATCAGCAGGCAGATCTGTGACTGACGCAGCCGCTGCGGGGTGGAGACGGCGAACAGCAGGGCGGTCTTGTAGAGCTGCTCGATGCTGGTCGGTGCCTTGTCAGGCTGCAGCGGGTCCTTCACCGGCGCGGTATGGATGCGGTTCTGGGCGGCATAGGCGTAGATGCTGTGTATCTCGCGCCAGACATTGGGTGGCCAGGGACGGTAGATCAGCGCGGCGTGGCACAGCACCTTGGACAGGTAGTACATGGCGCGGTGCAGGGCGATGACCAGCAGCTTGCGGTCGAAGCGGGCGCTCTTGCCCTCCAGCATCTGTCGCACGATGATCTTGTAGGAGATGGCCAGCTCGGCCTGGAATTCCTTGGCCAGGGTGGCGGCCTTGCGGCTCTTGCTGTGCAGCGGGAAGCCCATGTCGACGAAGTGGCGGCGCAGGCGCTCAACGACATATTCGATGGGGTCGCGGAACTGTTCGACGATGCGCACCCGCAGCAGTTCCGGGATCTCCATGCGATTGAAGTCGCCCAGCGCGTTGAACAGCTCGCGTGCGGTGGCGCCGACATTGGCCAGCGGCAGCGCCTCAAGCCATTCGCGGGATTCCTTCGGATCGAGCAGGAACGAATCGGCAGGCGGCGGCGCCTGCTCGGGGATGCGCAGGTCGAGGTTGGGACGGCGGGCCGTGCTCTGGGACGGGCGGCCCGATGCCGGTTCGACGGTATCGCTGGATGTGCTCACGCGATGGGTTTCCTGGTGTCCTGTGGGCGTACTTGTTTCAAACCCTGATACTACAACTATGGCCCAGCAAGGCTGGCATGCCAATGTAGCACGTCACCAAATGGGCCGCCCGGTGAATTCCAGAGGGAAAACCAAGGCTTAGAGCAACAAAGTGTGCCTTCTGTCACAAAGGTGATTTTGCCGACGCACCGGGCTGCTCGCAAACCAGCCTCGGCAGGAGGTAGCCGGGCAGGCGGGCGCGTAGGGTCTCCAGCAACTGGCGGCCACGCTCGTGGGGCACGGTGAAGTGGGCCGCGCCGGCCACCGGGTCGAGGGCGTGCAGGTAGTAGGGCAGCACGCCGCTGTCGAACAGATCCTCGCTCAATGCCTGCAGGGTGGGGGCCGCGTCGTTCACGCCGGCCAGCAGCACCGACTGGTTCAGCAGGGTGATGCCGGCCTCGCGCAGCGGGGCAAGGGCGGCTGACAGCACCGGCGTGAGCTCGTTGGGGTGATTGCAGTGCAGCACCAGCGAGGTGGTCAGCGGGCTAGCAGCCAGCCGCTCGACAAGGCCGTCGGTGATACGGCTGGGGAGTACCACGGGTGTGCGGCTGTGCAGGCGCAGGCGGCGCAGGTGCGGGATCGCCGACAGACCGTCGATCAACCTGCCGAGACGCTTGTCCGAGAGCGAAAGCGGGTCCCCCCCGCTGAGTATCACCTCGCTGATCTCCGGGCGCGTGGCCAGCTCCGCAAGCACGGTTTGCCATTGCGCACGTCCTGCGCTCTCGTCCTGGTAGGGAAAATGGCGGCGGAAGCAGTAGCGACAGTGCACCGCGCAGGCACCCGTGGTGATCAGCAGGGCACGGCCCTGGTATTTCTGCAGCATCCCCTGGCCGCGGATGGCCGCCATGTCCCCCACCGGATCGCTGACGAAACCGGGCGTCTGCACGGATTCCTCGACCTGCGGCAGTACCTGCCGGAGCAGGGGGTCGTCGGGGTCGCCGGGCCGCATCAGGTTGACGAAATAGCGTGGTACCCGCAGCGGGAAGGCGTTGCCGGCAGCCAGCCGCGGCGCTACCCGGTGCCCATCAAGCTGCAGCAGCTGCAGCAGTTCGACGGGGTCGGTGACGGCCTGGGCGAGTTCCTGCTGCCAGCCGGGCAGTGAATTCGGTAGAATGCCGCCTTTGCGATCGCTGTTTCGAGAGGGATACATGGCGACTTATAGTACCAATGAATTTCGCGGCGGCCTCAAGATCATGCTGGACGGCGACCCGTGCTCCATCATCGAGAACGAGTTCGTCAAGCCGGGCAAGGGTCAGGCCTTCAACCGGGTGAAAATCCGCAATCTCAAGACCGGCCGGGTGCTGGAGAAGACCTTCAAGTCAGGCGAGACGGTCGAGGCGGCCGACGTCGTGGAGCTGCAGCTTCAGTACCTCTATAACGATGGTGAGTTCTGGCACTTCATGGACCCGGAGACCTTCGAGCAGTATCAGGCGGACGCCAATGCCATGGGTGAGGCGACCAAATGGCTGAAGGAGCAGGACATGTGCACCGTGACCCTGTGGAACGGCAGCCCCATCCTGGTCGAGCCACCGAATTTTGTGGTGCTGGAGATCACCGAGACCGATCCTGGCCTCAAGGGCGATACCTCCGGCGGTGGCGGCAAGCCTGCCACCCTGGAGACCGGCGCCGTTGTGCGCGTGCCGCTGTTCATCCAGATCGGCGAGAAGATCAAGGTCGATACCCGCTCCGGAGAATACGTCAACCGGGTGAAGGACGACTGATCGCATGCCCGAGTGGCGGCCCAGCGCGGGCCCGGAGGCCCTCAAGGCCAGGGCCGCGATGCTGGCCGCCATCCGCAATTTCTTCGCCGAGCGGGGCGTGCTGGAGGTGGATACGCCGCTGCTGGCCCCCGCCGCCGGCACTGACCCCGCCATCGAGCCCCTCAGGACGGTGTTCACCGGTCCCGGACATGCCCACGGCCTGCCGCTGTACCTGCAGACCTCACCCGAATTCTTCATGAAGCGGCTGCTCGCCGCCGACAGCGGGCCTATCTACCAGGTCTGCAAGGCCTTTCGCGATGGCGAGCTGGGGCCGCGCCACAACCCCGAGTTCACGATCCTGGAATGGTACCGGCCCGGCTTCGACCATCACCGTCTGATGGACGAGGTGGCCGAACTGGTGATGGCCTGCCTCGGTCGCGAACTGCCGGTGGAGAGGCGGCCCTACCGTGAGCTGTTCCTCGAACGCTACGGCATCGACCCGCTGGAGAGTGATCCGTCACGGCTGCGCCAGGCTGCGATCGAGCACGGCCTGCCGGGTGCGGAGTCGATCGCCCTGGACGGTGTCGATGGCTGGCTGGACCTGCTGCTCAGTCACGGCATCGAGGCCGGACTGGGGCAGGGCAGGTTGACCTTCGTCACAGACTACCCCGCCAGCCAGGCGGTGCTGGCCAGACTCAATCCCGACGACCCGCGCACCGCTGCGCGCTTCGAGCTCTACCTCGATGGCATCGAGCTGGCCAATGGCTTTCAGGAGCTTGTCGATGCCACTGAACAGCGTGCCCGTTTTGCGCACGACCAGGCCCTGCGTGCCGCCCGCGGGCAGCCGCCGGTGGCCATGGACGAGGCCTTCCTCGCGGCACTGCAGGCAGGGCTGCCCGATTGTGCCGGGGTGGCGCTCGGTCTCGACCGCCTGCTGATGCGATCTCTGGATGCCGCGCAGCTCGATGCCGTGATGGCCTTTCCGTTGGGACGCTGCTGAGGGGGTTCCTCTGCCGGCAGCGGTGGTCTCTGCGCTTGTGGGCGTCATCGTTGCCTGTTAGCGTTTCATCCCGCCACCACAAGGAGACCGGTGGCGGTTTTTCATTTCACATAGCAAGGAGGCGATATGAGTATCCCCATCCGCGCGGGCGTCGGCCTGTGCCTGTTCCTGTTGATCGGCATCACCCGCAACGTCGTTGCGTCCCCGGTGTTCATCAACGAGATCCATTACGACAACACGGGCGCCGATACCGGCGAGTTCGTCGAGTTGGTCGGCGTCAGTGGTACTTCGCTCGACGGCTGGAGCCTGGCGCTGTACAACGGCAGCAACGGGTCGGTGTACGACACCCTGGGCCTGGGCGGGGTGCTGGCGGACGACACCGGCACCGGCTTCGGCTTCCTGGTGATCGACATCCCCGGGCTGCAGAACGGCTCGCCCGACGGTATCGCGCTGGCGGATGGGGGCGACAATCTCATCGAGTTCCTCAGTTACGAGGGAAGCTTCACCGGGGTCGGCGGGGTGGCCGACGGTGTTGCCAGTATCGACATCGGGGTCAGCGAATCGTCGGCCACTCCGGTCGGCTGGTCATTGCAGCTGGGCGGCACGGGCGGCGTTGCAGCCGACTTCAGCTGGCAGGCGCCGCAGCCCGCCACGCCGGGTGCCGGCAACACCGGGCAGACGCTGCAGTCAACTGCCGTGTTCAATGCCGTGCCACTGCCCCCGGTGCTGTTGCTGGTGCTCGCAGGGCTCGTGGGGATGGGCCGGCGGCCCGCAGCATGAATTGATCCCGGTCATCCGCCACCGGATCCGATGCTCTGGGGGCTTGTTTCTGCCGGCCGCTATGGTCTATTGCTAGACGGATGAGAAACAGCCCGCAAGATCCGCGCGCGGACGAGGGGCGCGATCCGTCCAGCGCCGCCGAGCAGCAAGAGGCACAGCAGCGACTGCTGGAGATCATCGGCGGGCTGAGTGCCGAACTGCACCCGCAGCAACGA
>JANTHH010000120.1 GCA_024762485.1 Chromatiales bacterium | reverse complement strand
GATCGCCTTGTTTTTGTCGGCGGTGCCGGCATCACCGATGACTTCATAGGCCACCGCGCCTGGCGCGAGACCATGGTGCAGGTCCGTGGACCGGTGGTGTCGGACTGGCTGGCCCTGTTCCTGCACAACTGGCAGCACTGGGCCAAGGGCGACGGCGCCAACCCGCTGCCAGCACCCAAACCATTCGAGAAGGGCGGCATGCGCGGGCGTGTTGCCTGCAACCGGGGCGAGAAACACGGGGAGATCAAGCGCAGCCTGCTGCGACGGCTGCGCTGTGCACGCCAGCGCGTCGAGCTGGCCAGTGCCTATTTCGTGCCCTCGCGCAAGGTGCGCAAGGAACTGCGCCGACTGGCACAGAAGGGGGTGGACGTGCGACTCCTGCTGCCGGGTCCGGTCACCGATCACCCGGCAGTCCGTCACGCCAGCCATCGCTACTACGCACGCCTGCTGCGCCATGGCGTACGCATCTTCGAATATCAGGAGAGCTTCATGCACACCAAGGTGATCCTGATTGACGACTGGAGCAGTATCGGTTCATCCAACCTGGACCGCTGGAACCTGCACTGGAACCTCGAGGCGAACCAGGAAATCGATGACGCCGGCTTTGCCGACAAGGTCGCACGGATGTTCCGTGACGACGAACATCACAGCCGGGAGATCACCTACGAGGCATGGCGCCAGCGTTCGACCGTGCAGCAGCTGAAGGAGAGATTCTGGGGCAGCATCGACCTGTGGTCGGCACGCTGGTCGAACCGACGCCGGATCACCCCCCCTCCCCAGGATGATGACAGCAACCACCCGGGCCCTGGCCAGGGCAGCCACTGAAAAGAAAAGGCCCGCAAAATGCGGGCCTCCTGCCTTTCACCCAAGTCGCAGTGATTCCTCGCTCAGATACGGAAGGCCCCGGCCAGGCCGCGCAGCTCGTCTGCCACTTGGGACAGCCGGTCACCGGTGGTTGCCGTCCGTTGTGCACTCTCTGCCGTCAGTTCGCTGATGTTGTTGATGGCATCGACGTTTCGGTTGATCTCTTCGGCAACCGAGCCCTGCTCTTCTGCTGCAGTGGCGATCTGGGTGTTCATCTCGTTGATGGTACCCACCGCCGCCGCGATATTACCCAAGGCATCGCCTGCTTCATCGGCCTTGACCACCGTCTCCCGGGCCTTCTCTTTGCTCTTGTGCATGACATTCACCGCCTTGCCCGTGCCCGTCTGCAAACGCTCGATCATGGCATGGATCTCCTCGGTGGATGTCTGGGTGCGGCTCGCGAGGGTACGGACCTCGTCCGCCACGACGGCGAACCCGCGCCCCTGCTCACCGGCCCGTGCGGCCTCAATGGCAGCATTGAGCGCCAGCAGGTTGGTCTGCTCCGCAATCCCCCGTATCACATCGAGGACGCCGCCGATATTCTCGCTGTCGCTCTCGACCGTGTTGATGACCTCGGAGGCATGCTCGATCTCCTGCGCCAGAGCATCGATGGCCTGCTTGGTGTCGTCGACGATCACGCGACCATTCCTGGATTCATCGTCTGCCTTGAGCGCCGCCTCCGCTGCACTCCCGGCATGATGGGCCACTTCCTGTACCGTCGCTGTCATCTGGTTCATGGCAGCAGCCACCTGGGTGGTCTCCATGCGCTGGGTATCGGAGTGTGACGTCATATCACTGCCGGCCTGCCTGAGCACGTCGACCTGCTGTGCCAACTCCTCCACCTCGCCAACGATCTTGCCGACCATCTCCTGCAACTGTGCAATGAACTGGTTGACCGCCCCGCACAGCTGGCTGACTTCGTCCTGATTCGTCACCGGCAGACGCCGGGTGAGATCACCATTGCCGTCCGCAAGTGCTGACATCAATTCCGTTGTCGAGCGCAGACGATCGATCAGCAATTTGCGGAACAGGGCGAATATCACCAGGGTGATGATCACCAACACGACAACACCATCCACCGACATGATGGTGATGAAACTCGAAAGCGAATCCTGTGCGTTGGCCTCCACCGCACTCAGGGCTGCATCGATGCGCTCATTGCTGGCGGCCACCCCCCCATCAACGGCCGCCCGGCTCATGCCCAGCAGCACGTGACCGATCAATTCGCCATCGGACTTGATCGGATACTTCCGCTCAATGACGTTGCTGGTGTCCTCGGGGCGCTTGAAGTCCGTCAAGGTACCGCCTTCCGGGTTCAGATACGCGGCATAGGCCACATCCTCGTCCCGCGCAGCAATCGCCTGATAGTCTTTCAGCGAGGAAAAGTCATAGGACATGATCAGGTCAGGTGCGGTCTTGGACATGAACAGGCCCAAGCTGTCCGCCTTGGATTCCAGGGCACGAAGCAGGCTCTCCGCTGCACTCTCCTGCTCCACGTGCAGGGCCTCCTTCGCCAAGCCGGCCTGATTCTCCGTATTGACACGGACATTGTTGAGCAGCAGAACCGCGCCAACCATCATCGTAACCAGCAGGCTGCCGAGGATGGGCGGCAGGACCTTTGCGGTCAGACCCAGTTGTTGAAGCATTTTCATCCAGCACCTCCAGAGAGCCGGTATTCCCGATCGTAGAAGATCAGAGATCCTCGCCAGTGACAAACTTGACGATCTCGCGAACCTTGGCGAAATCGGCATCGCTGGCGGCAACGAAGTTGGTCACCCGTGCAGCCTTCAGGACGGCGTCGTCACTACCCTTGAGAGAGGTCATCACCTGCTGAATCCTGGTGGCCTTGTCAGCTGCCATGTCACCCTTCACGGCCCAGGGAAGGTGAACAAAGGGCTCGCTCTCTGCGAGTATTTTCATCTGGCTGACATCCACCTTCTTCTGCACGACCTTGGTCTTGAGAATCACGTTGCCGGAACCTGCAGCATCAGCGGCCTTGTTGAACACGGCAATGACGGCACTCGGCGGATTCTTGGCGAATTTCACCGTATAGTCCTTACCGGCCTCCAAACCTGCGCCCTTCAGCACCGCCGTGGGCGCGATATAGCTGCCCATGGCCTTCTTGCCACCCCCGAACAGAACGGTCTTGCCCTTGAGGTCGGCGACGCTGTTGATGCCACTGTCCTTGCGGACTGAGAGGGCGCCGGCGATCTTGCTGCTACCGAACTCCTCGTTCACGGCGATCACCTTGTAGCCGAGTTTCTTGTGGCTCAGGAGATAGTGGTACTGGTTGTAATGGACGATGTCGTACTGCTTGCCCTCCACGCCCTTCCAAAAGGACTTGAAGTTCTTCGCTACTACCAGCTTCACCGGTTCACCAAGCTCCTTGGACAACTTTTCCGCCAGTGGCCGGAACAGCTTGTGGGTCACCGCCACCGGGCGACGGGGAAATACGCCCATCAACAGCTCGGCAGAGACCGGAAGCGAGGTGGTGAGCAGGGATGCGCCGAGCAGAGATAGCAGAAGGTTGCGCTTTTTCATTGTTTTGAACTCCATGAGGTGTTGGTTCACGAAGCCTATCGGCCCCAGCAATGCGGACTTGAGACCACCAACCGAAACAATTTCCATAACCTTTTGAACAATATGGGAATTATGTGTACTCCCAGGATGCCGGCTATCCGATAGAATCCCCCATGCCGCACACCCGCGGCGACCGTACCGGGAGATGGCCTGTCATCCGTCCATCCAGACCGCGGACAAGATACCCGCCCATCAGCGGCCCGATTCGAAATCACTGACGACTGCACATGAACCAGCGATCAAACATCCGTCACCCCATCGAGGTCCCCATCCGCCTCATCGACGACCGCGGCAATGAGCACGATGCATTATCCGGCAACGTCAGTGACTGCGGCGTCTATGTCAGCCTGCCGGTCGCGGATCGGCCACCCATCGACAGCATCGTCCGGGTGCAGGTGAAGACACCGCTGGGCGACGGCTCCGAACCTCCCATCAACGAGGCCCGGGTGGTGCGGCACGATGACAACGGCATCGGGCTGAAGTTTCTTGCCCCCTAGCCCGGACACCCGGATCTGCATGGCGGACGTTCCCGATGGCTTGTCAGCCTCAGCCACCTCCCCTAGACTCGGGCTGCCATGAATCCGGTTGCCACCCTGCTGCGTCGTCTCATCGCCACCTGGCTGATGCTGTCCGTCCTCGGATACGGGATGGTGGTGATGGCCGATGTGCATGAAGAGGTCGCACAGGCCGGGCTGCATGAGCCGTTGCTGCCGGACCATGACCAGCAGCAGACCGACTGCGATCATTGCTGTCATGGCCTCGTGCACCTGCTGGGCCTGACCAGCCCGGCCGTCCTTGCCGGCGCACTCAAGAGCACCCCGCCAGACGACGGCATGGCCGAGCACCTGTATTCACTGTCATCATTCCCTGCCTTCCGCCCACCCATAAACGCCTGAATTCCGTCCTGTCGACGCCCTGCCTGTAGCAGCGCGTCCGTGTTTTACGAGCAATGGAATTCAGCACATGTCGATATCGACCCGTCTGCGCGTGGGCCTGCCTGCGTGCGCCCTACTGAGCACCCTGTGGGCTGCCGCCGCTCCGGCCGGCACCCCCGCCCCTGAAGGCATCACCGCCATGACTGAAAGTCATGGCGGTGATCATGATGATGATCACACTGAGGAAGAGGGCGGCCTGCACCTCGATGCCAGACAGCGCCGCCGCGCCGGCATCGAGGTGGAGACCCTGAAGCCACAGGCCATCGCCGTCACCATCGAGGCGCCGGGCGAGATCATGCTCAACAGCTATGCCACGCGCCAGGTGACACCGCGTATCGAGGCCCAGGTAATCGCCCGCCACGCCCGGCTCGGCGACAAGGTCAGTACCGGGCAGCCACTGGTCACCCTGTCCAGCGTCGCCATGTCCGAGGCTCAGGGTGAGTTGCTGAGCGCCGAGAACGAATGGCAGCGGGTCAGGCAGTTGGGCCGCACGGTGGTGTCGGAACGCCGCTACCAGGATGCGCGCATCGCCGCCCAGCAGGCCCGTGCCCGTCTGCTCGCCTACGGCATGACCCGGACCCAGATCGACCGCCTCGCCAGCAGTGGCCAGGTGGACCAGGCCAACGGCCAATTCGAGCTGCTCGCCCCCATCGACGGCACCGTGATCCGCGATGACTTCGTCACCGGCCAGATGGTGCCGGCAGGCACCCTGCTGTTCGAGATCAGCGACGAGTCCCATCTCTGGGTCGAGGCCAGGCTGGACCCCACGGCCGCCAGCCGCATCCAGGCCGGCGACAGCGCCCGCGTACTGGCCGCCGGCGAGTGGATCCCGGCCAAGGTGGTGCAGGTGCACCACGCGCTGGACGAGACCACCCGCACCCTGGCGGTACGGCTGGCGATCGCCAACCCGCAGGACCGGCTGCACCCCGGCCAGTTCGTCACCGCCAGCATCCAGACGGGTGACAGCGGGCAGACGGGCATGATCCTGCCGCTGGATGCGGTGCTGCGCAGCCCCGACGGCGACTGGCAGGTGTTTGTCGAACACGAGCCGGGTGAATTCGAGCCCAGGGAGGTGGAGATCGTGCGCAAGTTCCCCGGTCGGGTACAGATCGAGGGCCTGGCGGCCGGCACCCGCGTGGTCACCCACGGCGCCTTCTTCGTGCAGTCCGAGCTGGCCAAGTCCGGCTTTGCCGTCCACAACCACTAGGAGACCATCATGTTGAACCGTCTGATCGACTGGTCGGTGGCCAACCGGCTGCTGGTGGTGCTGGCCCTGCTGGGCCTGCTTGGCGCGGCCGCCGCGCTGATCCCCCGGCTCAATCTCGATGCCTTCCCGGATGTTACCAACACCCAGGTGCAGATCAATACCGAGGCCCAGGGCCTGGCCGCCGAAGAGGTGGAGCAGATCATCACCTACCCCATCGAGGCGGTGATGTATGCCCTGCCCGACGTCGAGGAGGTGCGTTCCATCTCCAAGACCGGGCTGTCGGTGATCACCGTGGTGTTCAAGGAAGGCACCGACATCTACTTCGCCCGCCAGCTGGTGTTCGAACGTCTGCAGGACGCGCGCGAGCAGATCCCTGCCGGTGTCGGCACCCCGGAGATGGGACCCAACACCTCCGGCCTGGGCCAGGTCTACCAGTACATACTGCGTGCCGATGACCCGAAGAAATACGATGCCATCGCGCTGCGCAGTCTCAACGACTGGGTGGTGAAGCTGTTGCTGCTGCCGGTGGACGGCATTACCGACGTGCTCTCCTATGGCGGCGAGGTGCGTCAGTACCAGGTGCAGGTGAACCCGCAAAGGCAGCTGGCCTACGGCATCTCGCTGGACGACATCCGCCAGGCCATCGAGGACAACAACCGCAATGCCGGCGGCTGGTACCTGGACCGCGGCGCCGAGCAGCTGGTGATCCGCGGCGTCGGCTGGCTGCGCGCCGGCGAGGACGGCCTGCGCGACATCGCGGCCATCCCGCTCAAGCACAGCGACGGCACCGTGGTACGTGTCGGCGACCTCGCCGAGGTGGCCTTCGGTGGCGAAATACGCCAGGGCGCGGTGACCATGACCCGGCGCCATGCCGACGGCAGCCCGGAAGCGCTGGGCGAAGTGGTCGCCGGCATCGTGCTCAAGCGCCTGGGGGCCAACACCAAGGCCACCATCGACGCGGTGAAGGACCGTCTGCCTGCCATCCAGCAGGCGCTGCCCGATGGTGTCAGCATCGAGCCTTTCTACGACCAGGGCGAGTTGGTGGAACAGGCGGTGGACACCGTCAGCCGGGCGCTGACCGAGGCCTTCGTGCTGATCGTCATCGTGCTGTTGCTGTTCCTGCTCAACATCCGCGCCACCCTGCTGGTGCTGATCTCCGTCCCCCTCTCCATCGGCCTGGCGCTGACCGCCATGAGCTACTGGGGGCTGTCTGCCAACCTGATGTCTCTGGGCGGGCTGGCGATCGCCATCGGCATGATGGTGGACGGCTCGGTGGTGATGATGGAGAACATCTTCAAGCACCTGTGCCACCCCGACGCCAGTCACGAGGCCCACGCCCGCGAGGCGCTGGCACCGGGCGAGCCCGACCCATACGACGCCGGTCACGACAGCCGCGGTATCGGCCTGCGCATCCAGGAGGCAGCGCGCGAGGTGGGACGCCCGGTGTTCTACGCGGTGATCATCATCGTGGTGGTGTTCGCGCCGCTGTTCACCCTCGAGGGGATCGAGGGCAAGCTGTTCCAGCCCATGGCCACCTCCATCGTGCTGGCCATGCTCACCTCGCTGCTGGTGGCACTGGTGGTGATGCCGGCACTGGCCAGCTACGCCTTCCGCAAGGGTCTGAAGCAGCGTGAAAGCCCGGTATTCAGGCCGCTGGAATGGGCCTACCGCAAACTGTTGCGTATCGCGCTCAGGGTGCGTTGGCTGGTGGTCGGTGTGGCACTGGCGCTGTTTGCCGGCGCCCTGTTGCTGCTACCGAGACTGGGCACCGAGTTTGTGCCCGAACTGGAGGAGGGCACCATCAACATCCGCACCACCCTGGCGCCGTCGGCCAGCCTGGACACCGCGCTGGCGGTGGCCGGCAGGCTGGAGCAGGCATTGATGGCGTTCCCCGAGGTGACCTATGTCTCCAGCCGGGTGGGGCGGCCCGAACTCGGCGGCGACCCGGAGCCCGTGTCCAACGTGGAGATCTACGTCGGGCTGAAACCGATCGAGGAATGGACCAGCGCCGGCAACCGCTTCGCGCTGCAGAAACAGTTCGAGCAGGCACTGTCGGTGCACCCCGGCCTGCTGTTCACCTTCTCCCAGCCCATCGCCACCCGGGTCGACGAGCTGCTCTCCGGGGTCAAGGCACAGCTTGCCATCAAGCTGTTCGGGCCCGACCTGGCGGTGCTGGCGGAAAAGGGCAAGGCCATCGAGGCGCTGACCCGCCAGGTCGAAGGCACCCGCGGCGTGGAGATGGAACAGATCGCCGGCGAGGCCCAGCTGACCATCCGCCCGCGGCGCGACGTGCTGGCCCGCCACGGCATCCCGGTGGCCCAGGTGATGGAACTGGTGGCCGACGGCATCGGCGGCGCCGAGGCCGGTCAGGTGATCCAGGGCAACGAGCGTTACGACATCACTGTGCGCCTCGCCAGACCCTTCCGCAAGGACGTGGAGAGCCTGCGCCGGCTGATCCTGCAGGCGCCAGGCGGCGCCTGGGTGCGCCTCGGCGAGGTCGCCGATGTGGCCATCGAGGCCGGACCGCCACAGATCCGCCGCGACGACGTGCAGCGCCGGGTGGTGATCCAGGCCAATGTATCCGACCGCGACATGGGTGGTCTGGTGGCCGAGCTGCGACAGCGCATCGACGACGAGATCGACCTGCCTGCCGGCTATTCGGTGGTCTTCGGCGGCCAGTTCGAGAACCAGCAGCGCGCACAGCAACGGCTGATGATCGTGGTGCCGCTGTCGCTGGGGCTGATCTTCCTGCTGCTCTATTTCGCCTTCCACTCCATGGGCCAGGCGATGCTGATCATGCTCAACGTGCCGCTGGCGTTGATCGGCGGCATCGCCGCGCTGTACTGGAGCGGGCAGTATCTGTCGGTACCGGGCTCCATCGGCTTCATCGCCCTGTTCGGCGTGGCGGTGCTCAACGGCGTGGTGATGGTCAACGCCATCAACCAGAACCTGACTGCCGGCATGGCGATGAACGAGGCAATCTACCAGGGTGCGCTGTCGCGGCTGCGGCCGGTACTGATGACCGCCTTCATCGCCGCGCTGGGTCTGATCCCCATGCTGCTGTCCCACGGTGTAGGCTCCGAGGTGCAGCGCCCCCTGGCCACCGTGGTGGTGGGGGGACTGGCATCGAGCACCCTGCTGACCCTGTT
>JANTHH010000119.1 GCA_024762485.1 Chromatiales bacterium | reverse complement strand
ACCGCGGCAGGCGCAGGCTCCGGCGCGGCGGCAGGCGCCGGACGGGCTTCCGCCGGCGCACTGACGGCAGCCTCGCCCCCGGATGCCAGTGCGGCCTTCACCCGGGCGGCGGGTGAGGCATTGCCGGCAGCCGCCGCCCGGATCGCGCTTCCCGCCGCCGGCCGTGCGCTCCCACCGCCATCGCCCTCGCCCAGTGCAGGGCGGAAAGCGAGCATTCGCAGCAGGGTCATCTCGAAACCGCTGCGCGGGTCCGGCGCCAGCGGCAGGTCGCGCTGGCCCATCAGGCCCATCTGGTAATAGAGCTGCACGTCTTCCGGGGTGATGGTGGCGGCCAGTTCGCGCAGGGGTTCGAGTTCGCCCCAGGCCGGGTCGGCGGCATCGGGCACCGCCTGCAGCAGTGCCAGACGATGCAGCAGGGTCAGCAGGTCCTTGAGCAGCGAGGCGAAGTCGGGCGCCTGCTCGGCCAGCTGCGCCACCAGGCTGAGCACCCGGTCGCCATCGCCCTCGTGCACCGCCTGCAGCAGCGCCGGCAGGCGGTCGACCGCCACCACGCCGAGCATGGCCTTGACCTCGCCGGCCTCGACCTTGCCGCCGCCAAAGGCAATGGCCTGATCGAGCAGGCTGAGACCGTCGCGCATGCTGCCGTCGGCAGCGCGGGCAATGGTCAGCAGGGCCTCGTCGTCGCAGGCGACACCCTCGGCATCGAGAATATGGTGGAACTGGCCCTGGATCTGCTCGATGGGCAGGCGCTTGAGGTTGAATTGCAGGCAGCGCGAGAGCACCGTCACCGGCACCTTCTGCGGGTCGGTGGTGGCGAGCAGGAACTTCACGTGGGGCGGCGGTTCCTCCAGGGTCTTCAGCAGCGCGTTGAAGCTGGAATCAGAGAACATGTGCACCTCGTCGATCAGGTACACCTTGTAGCGCCCGCGCACCGGCGCGTAGGGCACGTTGTCGAGCAGCTCGCGGGTCTGGTCGACCTTGGTGCGCGAGGCCGCGTCCACCTCCAGCAGGTCGGGGAAGCGGCCCTCGTCGATCTCCTTGCAGATGCTGCACTCGCCGCAGGGGGTGGAACTGACACCCTGCTCGCAGTTGAGCGACTTGGAGAGGATGCGCGCCAGCGTGGTCTTGCCGACACCGCGGGTGCCGGTGAACAGATAGGCATGGTGCAGCCTGTCGTTGTCCAGGGCGTTGGTCAGGGCGCGCACCACGTGTTCCTGGCCGACCATCTCGGCAAAGTTACGGGGGCGCCATTTGCGGGCAAGAACCTGATAGGACATGAAAAAATTGCGGTTGCGGTTTTGCCCAAGTCTACCGCATAGACTGTCCTGTTGGGCGGAATTTGGTGGCGAACCGTACCAGCCACACCCCGGCACACACTGTCACTGCTGCGGCTGCTCCCTTCCGGGCCTGACCGGGTTCACAGCTAAGCGTTGCGGGGGGACCGATACGGACGCCATAACGTACTTCCGGCCTGTGCCGGAAGCACAGCATTATGCCGCAAAAGCCGGCCGCGGGCCATTGGCGTCTGCCGTTAGATGAGGATTATTTCACCGGCACCCGCTCGGACCAGTCACCGCTGGATGGCATGAACTCCACCTCTTCGGCCAGTTCGGCCGCTGCCTGCTGATGACCCATGGCCTCGAGGATATGGACCTTCAGCATCAGCGTATTGCGCTCCCTGGGGTTCAGCGCCAGCGCCTGCTCCACCGCGAACAGGGCCAGCGAATCCCGCCCACTGAGGAAATAGGCCATGCCGAGGTTATGGAAACCCTTCAGATAGGTCGGGTCGATACTGATGGTGCGGGTGAAGTGGTCGATGGCACGGTCGTATTCCTGTCTTCGCGCATACACCACGCCGATGTCGTCGTGGGCCTCGGCATTGTCCGGGTTCAATGCCAGCGCCTTGATCAGGTCCTGTTCCGCCGCCGCGTCGTCACCGGCCCAGAGGTGGCGCACACCCCGCTTGGTATAGGCGGTGGAGCTGTCCGGATGCAGGGCGATGTAGGTGGTCAGCGCATCGATCCCCTCTGCCATCCTGCCCAGGCGGCCCAGCGCCATGCCACGACCGAAATGGGCCTCGTCCTGTGCCGGGTCCAGCTGCAGGGCCTGATTGAAGTCGTCCAGTGCAGCCTCGAACTCCAGCATCTCCAGACTGAGGTTGCCGCGTTGCACATAGAGCGCCGCAGGCTTGGGGGTGGCGGCAATTTGCCGGCCCAGCTCGGCAAGGCGTTGTTGCGCCTGCTCCACGGTGACGACATCCTGCCCGACCACGGGCAGACTTATGAGCAGCAGCAGTCCTATCATTGCAGGCAAACGCATGGTTTCCTCCTTTGCAAGGCACGGCATGTGGCTAGCGGATGTCCATGCAAGACGGTATTCCTGCAGATATATTCCAGTAAGGTCCAACAGTAATTTTTATGGCTGGCGGCTTTCAGAGCAGATGGATGGACAACCCGCAGTGACGGCCACTTCCCGACCCCGGCACGAAGTCCAGCCACGGAAAATGGAGAGAACATGATGCCGATGACCATCAGCAAGCTCGCCAGGGCCGCTGGCGTCAATGTGGAGACCATCCGTTATTACCAACGACGGGGACTGATCGAACAACCCGAAAAACCAGCGCAGGGTTACCGCACTTACCCGCCCGCGACTCTGACGCGCATCCGCTTCATCCGCCGCGCGCAGGAACTGGGCTTCAGCCTGGAAGACATCGACCACCTGCTGGCGATGGAGGACCAGCCCTGTGCCCAGGCTCGCGAGCTGGCACAGCAGAAGCTGGCACAGGTGCAGGCCAAGTTGCATGATCTGCAGCAACTGGCCGGGGCGTTGAGCAAATTGGTGAGCCAGTGCGAGCACAACCCCGACCTGTCCCACTGCCCCTTGGTGCAGACACTGTCCAAGGACAGCCAGTTGAAAAACGGTGACTGACCAGGCCCGCATCGACCCACTGTCCGCGACGGTGGTGGGCGTGCTGCAACCGACCCGCTACACTGCGAAAAACGCCCCGCGAGTGGCGACCAACAACAATCTTTTCTAGAACACCCAAGGGACGACACCCATGCTCAAACTCAAGCTGCACTGGCAGATCCTCATCGCACTGGTACTGGCGGTCATCGCCGGCAGCCTCACCGGCATGGACAGCACGCTGCTCGGTGTTCGTCTCTATGACGTCTATGCCTTCTTCGGCACCCTGTTCCTCAACGCCCTGAAGATGATCATCGTGCCGCTGATCGTGTCGTCGATCATCGTCGGCATCGCCGGGATCGGTGGCAGCCATGGCCTGGCGCGCATGGGGGGAAGAACCATCCTCTACTACATGGTCACCAGTCTGTTCGCGATCCTGTTGGGGCTGTTCTTCGTCAACCTGCTGTCGCCCGGCATCATTGACGGCATGCCGGCCCAGGAGGTGTTGGGGCTGGACGGCGAGCTGGCTGCACAGGCCAGCGCCAAGGTGGGCGAGAAGGGTGTCGGCGACATCCCCGGCGTTTTCCTCAGCATGGTGCCGCCCAACGTGGTGGCCGCCGCGGCCAACGGCCAGATGCTGGGCCTGATCTTCTTCAGCCTGCTGTTCGGATTCTTCATGACCCGCATCACCGAGGACTATGCCGAGGTGCAATTCAATTTCTGGGAAGGGGTCTACGAGACGATGATGCGCATCACCGACTGGGTGATGCTGTTTGCACCCATCGGCGTGTTCGCGCTGGTGGCCAAGGTGGTGACCGGCCTCGGCGGCGGTCAGCTGGCGGAGATGATGCAGTCGCTGGGGCTGTTCGCGCTCACCGTGCTGCTGGCACTGGCCGCCCATGTCTTCATCGTGCTGCCGCTACTGCTGAAGGTGGTGGCCCGGGTGCGGCCGACGCGCCATTTCCAGGCCATGGCCCCCGCCCTGCTGACCGCCTTCTCCACCGCATCGTCCTCGGCCACCCTGCCGCTGACCATGGACTGCGTGGAGAAGAACGCCGGGGTGTCGAACCGCACCAGCAGCTTCGTGCTGCCGCTGGGTGCGACGGTGAACATGGACGGCACCGCACTGTATGAATGCGTGGCGGCGATGTTCATCGCCCAGGCCTATGGCCTGGAACTGAGCTTCGCCACCCAGTTCACCATCGTGCTGATCGCCCTGCTGACCTCCATCGGCGTCGCCGGCATCCCCGCCGCCAGCCTGGTGGCCATCACCATCATCCTCTCTGCCATCGGCCTGCCGGTGGAGGCCCTGGGCCTGATCCTGGCGGTGGACCGCATCCTCGACATGTTCCGCACCTCGGTGAACGTGTTCAGCGACTCCTGTGGCGCGGTGATCATCGGCAAACTGGAGGGCGAACAGGACATCCTTACAGGTGCGCCACAGGACGCGGAAGCGTCCAGGTCGTGAACCCAACCCTCTGACGAACGAGGCCGTTACCAGGCCACCATGCCCTACGGGGACAGGGCATGGTGCAGGCCGCCCTGGAGTTGGTTACTTGCCTTCAACGATATTCAAGCCCAGTGATACCCAGGCCTGCATGCCACCGCGATAATATTTTATTTTCTCGGCCGGATAGCCCAAGGCCAGAAGCCCCTTGATGGCGCGCGGGGATTGGCCACACCAAATGCCGTTACACCACATGACGACATCCTTTGCCTGGCTGAAGTCCCAGGAAACATTCGCCACTTCATCATTGCTGAAGAATGCCAGGGCACTTTGCAGAATCGAGGAAGCATCGCCGTCTTTTCGCTTTATCGCCCCCAGCTTGGTCAGTGCCGCAGCAACAACCAGTGGGTCGGCATCCTGACGGAATGAAGTGAAGGGTATGTTGACAGAGCCGGGAATTGTGCCCTTGTGGTACCAGGAAGGTGTCCTTGCATCCACCAGCACGCCTGATCCGTCAGGCAGGTTTTTCTTAATGAAATCCAGCAGTTCGACCTCACCAACGGTTTCAACACCATCAGCCACCTTCATTGGCTGCACGCAGAAGGGTGGGCACTTCCTCGATGTTTTTGTGAAATCACCTGTCAGATGATTCTGCTGGTCCTGGTTACGCATAATGCGCACGCGCTCGCCATTGTGTACCGTTTCGACGAAAGTAAGTGTTGGTGTGATCTTGACCTCTACTGCCCCAGCAGACGAGAAGCAGGCCAGACCAATCAATACACCTGACACCTTTACAATAAACGACTTAGACATTGAAAAACCTCATATGGAATTATTTATAATTTCGAATAATTACTTTATTTGTTATTTATTTCGTATTTGCTCGGAAAGCTGCTCGAATATATTCATAAGAATATGATCCATACTCTTTCCATTCTCGAAATAATATTGAACAACCTTGTCCTGACGAGCAGGCTCAAGCTTGTTATAAGTTCTTGATGAAGCTGGAGATCTTTCTTTCAGCGACCCATAGAACTCATCCCTCATTCCCTGGGATATGGAAAATGTGTCAGACAAGCCTTCTTCATTGCTGACCGAATCAACAGTTCCGGAAGGTGCCGATATATTGGCCTTGTTATTTCCGGCTTGATCAGGCACAACCGCGCGCGCTTCGGCTTCTATCGCCTCCAAATATTCGTCAGCCGCATGAACGGGGAATGCCAGACAGACAAGCAGACCACAACAGATGACCGACTGCCACACACCTGACAAATACCCTGAAAACCGCTTATAAGACACAACTATTATCTCATTGACTTTCATTTCCATGCCCCAATAATTATTCCATTTCAGACGGCCGAGAAATCTAACAAATAATACGGATTCAATCAATATTTCCTAAATCACCAGGTTATTCGGCGTGAGAACAAATAACATCTAACTTCCCCAAAAAAGATAAGGACAAAAAGCAAGCATTAAAAGGTTCGACTCACCTCGAACTGACCAACTGAGCACAGACAATGACACCAATACCGCGATCTCATGGCGATATCCCTGGAAAGCGGCGGATTCAAGTTGCAATTGCACCACGCAGGGCTTCCGCAAAGACGAGCGAGGCTACATATCAGGCAACAGACAGTTATGCGCTGGAGCCGCTTTTATCCCGAAATAGCTGGCAGCATGACAGCCCAGCATTCGCATGTACTCAGCTCAGATCAGGCTCACCACACTGGCGCAGGATCTCGGCACGTGCCTCATCGCGCAGTTTGATAGCGGCCGACCACCCATCACCTTTAGGCTCGATGGACTTTCCCACCACCACCTCGATCCTGCCGTGACGCGGCAGCGCGGCCTCTGCCGGGAGGATCCGGCGTGGCCCGCGCAGGGTGACCGGCACCACCGGCAGACCTGCACTGGCGGCAGCGACGAAGGCGCCCATGTGAAACGGCAGCAGCCCCGTTGCTCGGCGGAAGGTGCCCTCGGGAAAGAAGGACAGGGTGCGGCCACCCTTGGCGAGCCGTACCAGGCGCCCGGCATCCTCGGCGCTTTCCTGCAGGTCGAATCTCTCCACGAAGACGGTCCCGAGTCGCCGCAGGAACCACCGTGCATACCAGGACTGCTGCAACTCGGCCTTGGCGACGAAGCTGAACCCGGGTGGCAGGGTCGCCACCAGCACGATGCCATCCAGATAACTGGTGTGGTTGCTGACCAGCACGCAGGGCCTGTCAGCGGGCAGATTCTGCAACCCTTCCACCCGCATGGGCGTGGCTGTCAGCCTGGCCAGCAGCCGGGCGCCGGCGCGTGACAACCACCAGCACCACGCCGGTCTCGGCGACGATACCACCAGCAGCCAGAAGGTGGGCGCCAACACCCAGAACAGACACCCGGCATAGGCCCCGTACAACCCTTCCAGCAGGCGCCGCCATGCCCGCTTCAATTGCGGCAGGCCTGCGGAGAGTGCCAGCCGCAGCCATTGCCAGGCGGCCGTGCGGCCGGCACGCCGGATCCGCCCGCTTTCGTACAGCTCGCGGCAGGCGGCGCGGCGGATCTTGCCGCTGGAGGTCTTCAGCACCGTGTGCGGTGGCACCAGCAACACGTCGTCGGCGCTGGTCTGGGTCAACGCCACCGCCTGTTCATTGATTGCCGCCGTCATCCGCGCCAGTTCGGCCGGATCGGTCTGGCGGGTCTCGGCCAGCACCACCAGCCGTTCGGTACCCGAGTCGGGATCGACACTGCCGAAAACCGCCACGCAGCCCTTACGCACGCCCGGGATCTCGCCCACCGCCTCTTCCAGCTCATAAGGGTGGATATTGCGCCCGGCGCGGATGATCAGGTCCTTCCAGCGGCTGGTGACGTAGAGCTCGCCCCTGTCGAGATAGGCCAGGTCCCCGGTGTTCAACCATTGCCCGTCGAACAGCTTCCGGGTCTGTTCAGGATTGCGGTAATAACCGCGGGTCGCCGAGGGACCGCGGAACTGCAGCCGGCCCTGGCGGCGGTCGGGCAGCATATTGCCCTGCTCGTCGACCACCCGCAGGTGGTAGCCCGGCAGGCCGCGCCCGCAGCCGACGAATGACAAGGCCTGCGTGTCCGACGCATCGGCAGGTACGGCCTCACCGCTGGCCATCATAGGTTCGCGTTGCACCCGGTCGATCGGCACCTCGCGCCCCACAGGTGGAAAGGCCAGACCCACGGCGCACTCGGCCAGACCATAGACCGGCGCCATGGCCTTGTGACGGAAGCCGTAGGCGGCGAAGCGCTGGCCGAAACGGCGCACCGTCTTTGCACTGACCGGCTCGGCGCCATTGAAGGCCAGGCGCCAGCGACTCAGGTCCAGGCCCGCGATGTCCTCGTCCCTGATCTTGCCGAGACAGAGTTCGTAGGCAAAATTGGGTGCAGCGGAGAGGGTGCCGCCATGGCGGTGGATGGCCCACAGCCAGCGCTGGGGACGCGCCAGAAAGGCCAGCGGCGACATCAGCACCAGCGGGCAGGCGTAATAGAGGCTGCCCAGCCAGGCGCCGATCAGCCCCATGTCGTGATACAGCGGCAGCCAGCTGACGAACACGTCGCGCGACGAGGCCCCGATCGCCCCACCCATGGCACGGATGTTGGCCAGCAGATTGGCGTGACTGAGCACCACCCCCTTGGGGCTGCCGGTACTGCCCGAGGTGTATTGCAGAAAGGCGATGTCATCGGGCCGCAGCCGGGGCATCAGGTCGCTGGGGCCGGCCACCGTCAGCTCTGCCGGAGTGAGCACCCGGCGCAGGCTGGGCACCTGGGCCAGCAACAGGCGAGCCGGCAGCCTCGCCTCGTCCACGGTCAACAGCAGACAGGCCTGGGCATTGTCGAGGATACCGACATGGCGGCGCAGGTGGTCCTCGATCTGCGACGGGCGCGCCGGCGGATAGATGGGCACCGGGACACCACCGGCCATCAGCACGCCGAGAAAGGCGAACAGATAGTCGCGCCCGGTGGGCAGCATCAGGGCCACGGTCTGGCCCGCGCCCAGGCCCTGTGTCCCCAGCGCCGCAGCCACGCGACCGGCACCCTCGTGCAGCGCCCGGTAGGTTATCTCCTCGGGTCTGTCATCACTGCCATAGAGATGGACATGTACCCGCTCCGGGTGGGCGGCAAGATGCCACTGCAGCACCTCCAGCAGGGTCCGGGCCCGGTCAGGGGTCTTGTCGTCCGTCGCCGAATCGCCGGGCGGGAGGGGCGCGGGACGCTCGTTAGCGGGCAGCGCCTCGGGGGCCTGCTGCAGTGCCTGCCACAGGTCCGCCGGTGTCTCGGCGCGGACCACCAGCTCATCCGGCAGGCTGACGCCGAAGGCCTGGCCGATACGCATCAGCAGCTCGATGCGCGACAGGCTGTCGAAGCCCAGCTCGGCGTCGAGTCGGCTTTGCAGGCTGACCTGGCGTCGTTGCTGCGGGTGCAGTTCGGCACTCAGCCCGCCGATGATCTCCAGCAGTCGCTGCTGTGCCTCTTGCTGCTCGGCGGCGCTGGACGGATCGCGC
>JANTHH010000118.1 GCA_024762485.1 Chromatiales bacterium | reverse complement strand
TGGGCTGCTGCGTCGCTATTTTCCAAAGGGGACGGACTTCGATAAGGTCAGCGATAAGGCGCTGGAGGCGATCGCGTTGAAGATCAACCAGCGTCCATGGAAGTGCCTCGGCTATCAGGCCCCATACGATGTCTTTGCGGAAGCCCTACGTGGTGCACTTGCAACTTGAATCCGCCACTGCCCGCATTAACAGCCCATTAGTCGTCAGCACCTGCTACAAGCACACAGATGCCTGTCAGCTCTGGATACGGGTCTACTCCCACTCGATGGTCGCCGGTGGCTTGCTGGAGATGTCATAGGCGACCCGGCTTACCCCCTTGACCTCGTTGATGATGCGCCGTGACACCAGTTCGAGGAAATCGAACGGCAGGGGTGCGAAGCTGGCGGTCATGAAATCAATGGTCTTCACCGCCCGCAGGGTGACCACGTATTCGTACTGGCGGGCATCGCCGACGACCCCCACCGACTTCACCGGCAGGAACACCGCAAAGGCCTGGCTGACCTCGTCGTAAAGATTGTGGTTGCGCAGTTCGCTGATGAAGATGTCGTCAGCCTGGCGCAGGATATTGGCATATTCGCGGGTCACCTCGCCGAGGATGCGCACCCCCAGGCCCGGACCGGGGAAGGGATGGCGGTAGACCATCTCGGAGGGCAGGCCCAGCTCGACGCCGATCTTGCGCACCTCGTCCTTGAACAGCTCACGCAGCGGCTCGACCAGCTCCAGCTTCATATAGTCCGGCAGTCCGCCCACGTTGTGGTGCGACTTGATGACGTGCGCCTTGCCCGACTTGGCGCCGGCGGATTCGATGACGTCGGGGTATATGGTGCCCTGGGCGAGGAATTTTACATCCTCCAGCTTGTGGGCCTCCTCCTCGAAGATGTCGATGAACAGGTTGCCGATAATCTTGCGCTTCTGTTCCGGGTCGGCCATACCCTTCAAGGCCTTGAGGAATCGGTCCTCGGCATTGACGCGAATGACGTGCACGCCCATGTGCTCGGCGAAGGTCGCCATCACCTGGTCACCCTCGTGCAGCCGCAGCAGGCCGTTGTCGACGAAGATGCAGGTCAGCCGATCGCCGATGGCCTTGTGCAGCAGGGCCGCGACCACAGATGAATCCACCCCGCCGGACAAGCCGAGCACCACCTTGCCCTCGCCCACCTGCTCACGCATGCTGCGGATGCTGTCCTCGATGATGCTGCTCGGGTTCCACAGCTTCTCGCAGTGGCAGATCCCGAACAGGAAGCGCTCGATGATGCGACCGCCCTGGCGGGTGTGGGTGACCTCGGGATGAAATTGCAGGCCGTAGAAATGGCGTTCCTCGTCGGCCATGCCGGCGATGGGCGCGCTGTCGGTGCTGGCGATGACCTTGAAGCCTGGGGGCATCTCGATGACCCGGTCTCCGTGGCTCATCCACACATCCAGCAGACCCCAGCCCTCCTCGCTGGTGTGGTCCTCGATGTCGCGCAGCAGCGCCGAATGGCCACGGGCACGTACCTGGGCGTAGCCGTATTCGTGGTGCTCGGAATTCTCCACCTTGCCGCCGAGCTGGGCCGCCATGGTCTGCATGCCGTAGCAGATGCCCAGCACCGGCACGCCCATCTCGAACACCTGCTGCGGTGCCCGGGGGGCGTCCTCCGCGGTGGTGGTCTCCGGCCCGCCTGAGAGAATGATGCCTGCCGGCCTGTGCTCGGCGAGCACCTGCTCGCAGTTGTCATATGGCCAGATCTCGCAGTAAACCCCCGCCTCGCGCACCCGGCGGGCGATCAGCTGGGTGTACTGGGAGCCGAAGTCCAGAATCAGGATGCGATGGGCGTGAATATCGGTGGACATAAAAAGAATTCCAAATGGCTGAAACAGTCAGGGCGCAGAGGCACGGTCAGCAATCCCGCAGCCCCTGCGCCCCGTTGCTGGGTTGAGACGAAATCAGTCGCGGCGGTAGTTCGGCGCTTCCTTGGTGATCTGCACGTCGTGCACGTGGGATTCGGCCATCCCGGCATTGGTGACGCGCACGAACTCGGGCTTGACGCGCATCTCGTCGATGCTGGCGCAGCCGGTGTAACCCATGCTTGAACGCAGACCACCGGTGAGCTGGGTGATGACATTGATCACCGGCCCCTTGTAGGGCACACGACCCTCGATGCCCTCCGGCACCAGCTTGTCCTGGTCCTTGGTGTCCTCCTGGAAATAGCGGTCGCTGGAGCCGGTCTTGCCAGCCATGGCGCCGATCGAGCCCATGCCACGGTAGGACTTGTAGGAACGGCCCTGGTAGATCTCGACCTCGCCGGGGGATTCGTCGGTGCCGGCCAGCAGGCTGCCGACCATCACCGAGTGTGCGCCGGCGACGATCACCTTGGCGACGTCACCGGAGAAACGCAGGCCGCCATCCGCAATCAGCGGCACGTCGGTATCCTTCAGCGCCTCGGCGACGTTGGCCACGGCGCTGACCTGGGGCACACCGACCCCGGCGACGATACGGGTGGTGCAGATCGAGCCCGGCCCGATGCCGACCTTGACCGCATCCGCACCGGCCTCGACCAGTGCCACGGCCGCCTCGGCGGTGGCGATGTTGCCACCGATGATCTGCACATCGGGAAAGTTCTTCTTCACCCAGGCAACCCGGTCGAGCACGCCCTGGGAATGACCGTGTGCGGTATCGACGACGATCACGTCGGCACCGGCCTCGACCAGGGCGGAGACGCGCTCGTCGGTGCCTTCGCCGACACCGACCGCGGCCCCGACCCGCAGCCGTTCCAGACTGTCACGGCAGGCATTGGGGTAGTCCTGGGCCTTCTGGATGTCCTTCACGGTGATCAGGCCAGCCAGTTCAAAGCCGTCCTTGACCACCAGCACCTTCTCGATACGGTTTTCGTGCAGCTTTGCCCGCACTTCTTCCCGCGGTGCCCCTTCCCTCACGGTGACCAGCTTGTCCTTGGGGGTCATGATGGCGGAAACCGGTTCGTCCAGACGGGTCTCGAAACGCAGATCGCGGCTTGTGACAATACCTACCAGTTCATGGCCGTCGACCACCGGCACCCCGGAGATATGGTGCATGCGGGTCAGTGCCAGCACCTCGCCGACGGTGACCGTGGGAGCCACGGTGATGGGATCACGGATGATGCCGCTCTCGTAACGCTTGACCTGGCGGACCTGGGCAGCCTGCTCAGCGGGTGTCATGTTCTTGTGGATGATGCCTATACCACCCTCCAGTGCCATGGTAATGGCGAGGCGGGATTCGGTCACCGTGTCCATGGCCGCCGATACCAGGGGGATATTCAGGTGGATGTCCCGGGTCAGGCGGGTACCGAGGGTGACATCCTTCGGCAGGACACTGGAGTGGGCGGGCACGAGAAGTACATCATCAAAGGTCAGGGCTTCTTGAACCTGAGCAAGTCGCATGGCAAATTCCAGGTGGAGGGATCATTAGAGATTGCCGAATTATAGAATTTGACGTTGCCGCGGTAAACTGGGTAGTCTCTACGGAATCCTGGAGGATGAGCGGGCAACAAGATTCCGGCCACCCCAGGTAAAGATCCACCGATCCCTTGAGCCACAGACATTCAGACCCGAGAAGGCTCGAAGGTTAAAAACGACATAACACCCAAAAGTTGAGGAGATGGAATCGATGAAGCGAATCATCCCTGTTGCCGCCCTGGCCCTGCTGGGCGCTGTAGCACTGTCCGGCTGTTCGAGTGATGCAGTCAAGTCCGATACCGCTGCCAAGTCCAGCTACGAGAAGACGCTTGCGGAGGCCAAGGCCGAGCGCAAGAAAGCCGCCGCTGTCGGCGGTGAGTGGCGCGATATCGGCAAGTTCCTGAAGGCCGCCGACAAGGCCGCCGCCAAGGGCGACTACGATACGGCCATGAAGCTTGCCAAGAAGGCCCTCTTCCAGGCCAAGATGGGTCAGATCCAGGCCAAAGAACAAGCAGGTGTCGGTAACCCCGCCTACCTCCTCAATTAATAACAATAAACGTTGTTAAGACTTGAAGCCGGGCATTGCCCGGCTTTTTTACGCCTGCCGTATGTCGGGCAGACACCAGGAGGCCCCGACGGCAATCTCCGCCAGGGCCGTACCCGTGCCTTCAGGCCGCCGCCTCGTTGGCGCCCTCTTTCATGACATCCGCCACGGTGGTGTACATCACCGTCCAAGCCTCCTTCGTCTCCGGCGTGAAGGCATCGCCCAGTCCCTGCTCCAGGGTCCACAGCAGGGCAACGGCCACTTTGTCGTAATCCTCGTCCTTGACGCCATAGCCAACGTGGCGCTTGCCCATCTCCTTTACGGCAGGTACCAGCGGGCCGAGGTTGTCCAGGCCGTTGACCGCGGTGTTGATCATCGCCATCAACTTGCGCCCCTGCTCGGCCATGTCCCCCTTGAAGTAGGGCTTGACCTCGGGATAGGTCTCGAACAGCTTGCCGTAGAACAGTTCGGCCGCCTTTTCCTGGATCGGTATAACCTTGGCCCAGGACTCCTTTACCATCGTGACTTGTTCAGGTGTCATTTCTCTTTCCTCGTCTTAGTAATGTGGAAACGGGCCAGGCCCGTCATGTAATCGACCGCGGCCTTGACCTCGGCATCGGACAGTTTCGGATTGCCCCCACGGGCCGGCATCTCGCTGTAATCCGGCCCGATGAAGCCTTCCAGGGCATGGCGGTAGAGGACAGGCATGCCCTTGGCCAGGCGTGGTGCCCAGTCTTCTGCCTGCATCGGTATCGGGGCACCTCCGATGCCATAGCCGTGGCAGCCCTCGCAGTTCTCCAGCCAGAGCGACCGCCCTGCACCCGCCTCACCGGGCAGCACCGGGTAATGGCCATCGGCAACGACCTGCGGTGTGGCGAACAGCCATGCCAGCAGGATCGGCAGCGCCAGGGGGTGATCGCCAGTCATGCTCAACTCTCGACCGGGATACGGATCACCACGCCGCCCATCACGTCACCCAGCTTGAAGTCCTTCTTCGGGGTGTCCGGGTGCGCGTTGTGGCAGGCGACGCAGACCGGCGCGACACCCGTGTCGGCATACACCGCAGTGAAGTACTTCTGGCCACCCAGGGTCTCGGTGGTGTAATAGTTCTTGCCCTTGTTCTCGACGACATATTTCAGCCCGGCCTTCTCCGCCGGAGTCTGTGGCGCGTTCTGCTTGTTGATCGGCCACAGGGATTGCAGCGAATAGGTGAAGTTCACATCAGGCAGCTTCTCGGAGCGCTTGGCCACCAGCTCGGCACCGAAGCGGAACATCTGCGCCGGCAGCACCAGTGCCTTGTCATCCTCAAAATGCTCAGATGCCTTGATGACCTTCTCCTTCTTCACCAGGCGGTTGACGATCTTCTTGGTGTAGACAGTGCGGTCCGAATCCATCACCAGGTGTAGCGCATCGGCCATGGCCTTGACCGAGACAGTGGCATCGCCACCATCACCCGCGGCAGCGATGGTGGAGGCGCCGGCCAGTGCAAGGCTGGCAGTGGCGGCGATCACGATGGACTTGCGTTTTTTCATGGCTATCTCCTGACATGTTGAACTTGCTTGGGTTGAAATCGTGGCCCCGTGGCCTAGAAACCGAACATCCCTGCATCATCGCCACCACGCTCCTTGTCACGACGCTCCTTGTCGGCTTTCGCCAGCGCCATGCTCTCCACGTGCTGGGTGGGCTTTCCTGCAAAATTCCGTTCGATCAGCGCCGTGTCGGCCAGCGCATCGAGGGAGAAACCCAGCCCATGACAGTGGTTGCAGGCCGGGCGAATCATCTTTGAATTGGGGGACTGCACGGCACTCTGGTTGTGCTCGACCATGGTCCGGCTCATCCACTCGCTGACGTCGAAATCGATGCGCGGCATGTGACAGCTGGCGCAGGAGACACCGCTCCCGGGCGGCAGCTCGTCCGCCTGTTCCTGCTGCCACAGCGCATAGTGGGGTGAATCCTTGTAGGCGAGTGAATGCTCATCGGCGTGGCAGGCGAGGCAACTTTCCACCGCGGCACTGGCCACGTCATAGCGATGCGCGCCATGGCAGCTGTTGCAGGTCAGCGAGGCGTGTCCGGCATCCGGCCGCATGGGCAGGCGCGCCTGCTGTGGCTGTAGCGCAGGCAGGCCGGATTTCAGGCGCATGCCGTGCTTGCCCTGCTGGAAGCGCGCCACCTCGAGGTCGTGGCACTGGCTGCAACCGGCCATGCCGGGGTGATCCTGCCATTGCGGCGCCTGGTCCTCGGCGACCGGCACGAGATGGCAGGCGCTGCAGTTGACACCCGCCCGGGCATGGGCGGTTTCGAGCCAGTCGCGCTGGAGTTTCTCATCACCCCGGTGATCTGCGGGCGCGTCCATGGCATCCCGTGTCAGGGGCTGCACCGGGAATCGATCCCGCGGGTAGTCCGCCAGTTCCGCCAGCACCGTGGCGAACTCCCGCGGCGGCAAGGTGGCCGGCGCCAGCACCTCCGGCTCGTCGAGATGCTTGATGAGGAAATTGGTGTAGAGGGCGCGATTGTCGTGATAGTTGTGACAGCCGGAGTTGGCACAGGTATCGAAGGCCATGCCCTGATGCGAGGGGCGTTCCTCGGCCACGTCGGCATGACAGTGAAAACAGATATCACGCGGCTGGGTCAGGCCATTCTTGTGGGTGATCTCCGGGCGATGCTCGGTGTGGCAGGTGACACAGGCCAGGGCATTGATCTTTTCCAGCCGGTCCGCGTTACGCGGGTCCTTGAACTTGGCCGCGGGGTGGGAATCCAGCGGCTTGCGCCGCACCTCGCCATGACAATCGACGCAGGCCTGCTGCAGCACCTCGCCATCACCGAATCGATCCACATGGCAGGCATCGCAGGCCTCCACCAACTGGTGATGGCCATCGCTCAACGGTCCCGGCATCAGTACCGCCTCATCACCCTTTCCGAGCAGGGCAGCGAGCAGATACAGCCCGAGTGCCACGCTGCCCAGCAGCCAGAAAAGCCACAGCCATGTCTTTTTCGTCATGCCCATCGATTCAGTAGACATAGGTCTTGAGGATGTGGAAGCCGAGCACCACCGGCACCGGCCAGAACACCAGGATGTGCCACCACACGCTCTTGCGGCGCAGGCGGGCGGCAAGCGCACCGCCGATGCGGTGCTCCAGCGAGATCACGCCGGTCGACAGCGCACCCAGCAGCAGCACACCGACGAAGCTGAGCATCAGCCACAGGTTCATCCCCGAACCCAGGCGCAGCCCGGTATGCAGCAGCAGGGTGACAGCCACCAGCACACCCAGAACCACGTGCAGCAGACGCCAGTGATCGAAGCGGCCGAGGGCCTGCAACGCCCTGACCCGCTTGCGTGGCGAGATAGCCAGGCCGAGGACGAACAGCCCGAGGATGGTGAAGCCGGTGATCTGCTTGAGCAGGCCATCGCGCCACAGCAGATCCCAGCGCCATGCCGTCTGCACCGAGTCCGCATAGGGAATGGCCGGCAGCAGCAGGAAGGCCAGTGCAAGCAGCAGCGAGAAGGCCGCTGAGCCGAGCAACAGGCGCCAGTAGGGCACCGGCTCCACGTCCTGCGCGCCCAGCAACTGCTGGATCAGCGGCCGACAGGAGCCACAGACGCCCCCCGCCCCCGTGCATTCGGTCACCCGGTCGACGTTGTAGGCGCCGCTGCCGATGGCCTCGCTGATGGTTCCGCGGGTGACATTGCGGCACTGGCAGACCGGTGCCGACGCCGGCCAGGCCGAGGCATCGGTGAGATCCTCTGCCGGCCACAGCGACCCGCTGCGCAGGAAACGCCACCGCTGCCAGGGCAGGATCCACTGGCCACGGGTCACGGCGATCTGCAGACGTCGGCTGTCCGGCCACTCGCCCACACCAACCGCACCGACCAGCCGGTTACGCCGGATCACCAGGGCACGGTAGACGCCTCGTGCTTCATCCCGGTAGACGGGCTTGCTGCCGTAGCCGATGGCTGATTCATCGGCCACCGCACCGACACTGAATACCGGGCAGCCCACGACCTTCAGCTGGGTGACCGCCACCGACCCCTGATAGTGCCCGCTCTGGCCATTGATGTGGGCCGCTGCCACCGCGGCCTGTTCGAGACCGGGGGCCACCAGGCCATAGACGTGGCCGCGATGCTCTGCGCACTCGCCGATGGCATAGACATCGGCCACCGAGGTCTGCATGGCATCGTCGACCCGTATCCCCTGCCCCCGGGCGATCCCGGCCACCTGTGCCAGTTCGATATTGGGCCGGATACCGGTGGCCACCACCAGGGTGTCGCACGCCAGCACCTGCCCCGAGCGCAGTTCCAGCGCCTCGACCCGGTCGCGACCGAGCACCCGGCGCACACCGTCACCGACAACCAGCGAGATGCCCAGCCCCTCGACCTGGGACGCCAACGCCTGGGCACCCGCCTCGTCAAGCTGCTGGCCCATGATCCGGTCGGCATGCTCGACCACGGTGACGCGGGTGTTGCTGCGCTGCATGCCCCGTGCTGCCTCCAGCCCCAGCAGCCCGGCGCCGAGCACCACCGTGTGGTGACTGCGCACCCGCCGCGCCATCAACTGATTGACGTCGTCCATGTCGCGGAAGGTGTAGACCCCGGCCTTGTCGATACCCTCGAGGTCCGGCACGTAGGGACAGGATCCGGTCGCGATCACCAGTTTGCGGTAGGGTTGCTCCCCGCCCTGCTCGTCGATCACGAGCCTGCGGGCGGTGTCGATGCAGGTCACGCGACAACCCAACCGCTGTGCCACCTCGGCACCGGGGGGGAGCGCCAGGCTCTCGCTCAACGAACTCCAGGCCACGTCGCCGGCGAGCAGTGAGGACAGACGGACCCGGTCGTAGGGCGGATGCCGTTCGCCACCGTAGATCACCAGTCGCGCCTGCGGGTCGCGTTTGAGCATCTCCCGCGCAAACTGCATACCCACCGGGCCATTGCCGATGACAACCACCGGCGCGGGGGCGTCCGCATGTATGACAGGTACTGCCTGCTCAAGGGCCTCAACCGGCACCGACATGTCCACCTCTT